>CAZDMM010000542.1:0-5607 GCA_964505845.1 uncultured Caldilineaceae bacterium | reverse complement strand
CGATTGACCCTATCACTGAGTAAATCCTGCACCGCCACCTGTAGTTCGGTCGTTTCGGTGAGATTGGCCTGGTCTACCTGTCCCTGTTCCAGCGGTTGGCCGTTGAGCGAAACGCTCCAGCGATAGTTTGCCGCCAGTTCGCCGCTGGCCACCATCCAATCGGTCAAGCCGATAATGGCCCAGGCCGTCTCCTGGGTGGTCTCCCAATGACCGCCTTTGTCGCGCACGGTCATCAGCCAGCGCACGGCATTGGGCAACAACCCCTCACCCTTCTCTCCCCCCTGAGGGGGGAGGGTTAGGGAGGAGGGTTGAATGCGCGAGAGGGCTGCCACGATGATAGCCGTGCTGCGGGTGTCGGTGTTCATGGCGTAGTAATCCACGCTTGGCTCTTCCCAATGCGCGCCGGTGGCGCTGACGATGGCGGCGTCGCTCAGGTCGGCCAGCAAGGTGGCGATTTGTTGGGCTTCCGGGTCGGCCAGGTGCATGGAGAGGGCCAGGAAGGCTTGGCCGTAGTGGTCGAGCAGCTCCCGCCGCTCAAACAAAGCGGCGCTGCGGCTAAAGTCGCTTTGGCCGGCCTCGGCCAGCACGTACAGGATAAAAGCCTGGCGGTTGCCCTGCCACGGTTCGGCGATGTCTTTGGGCGCGACCAAATTGTTTTGCAGATAGCTGACCGCCATATCTATGGCCGTCTGGTCAACCGTAAAGTCGGAGCGGCGCGCCTCAACCAGCCCCAACAGCACGTAGGCCGTCACAAAGGGGTCGCTGCTATCCGAAATCCACCAGCCCCAGCCGCCATCCATGTGCTGCTGGCTGTACAAACGCTGCAAACCGGCGTTGACCACTCGCGTTACCCACTCCTCTCCTCCTTGAATGGGGGGGAGATTCAGCTTTCGGAACGCCCGATAGGTGAAGATATTGGGCAAAAAGCGGCTGACCGTCTGCTCCACGCACTCGTAGGGGAAATGCTCCAGGTAAGTCAAACCGTGGCGCATCCCGGCGGCCAGGGTGGGGTCGAGATTGAGGGCCAAGTTACCTTGCGTCACATCAAAACTGCGGGGCAGGGCGATGCCTTCAATCCGGGAGCCGGCCTCATCCAGGATGCCAACGGTGGCGACGGTCTCCGGCGTACTCAGGTGATAGATGGGCAACTCAAAAGCCAGGCCATCGCTCAATTCGGCGGATTTAGCTCCCATCGTCAGGCGAGCCGTCTCCGCCTCAGCCGCTTTGACCTTGTAGTCAATCCTGACCCGCTCCCCGGCCCCCACGCTGACTTGGGGTACACCCTGGTTGGCCCATTCGCCATTCGCCATTCGCCATTCGCCAATCTCCAACCCTTCCGCCACAAAACTAGCCTCCACCTCCTGCGGCTGCTCCGAATTGTTCTGCACAATCAAGCCCAGCACTGCTTCATCGCCGACCACCAAAAAGCGCGGGGCGGCGGGCCGGACCAGCAGCGGCTTGCTGCTGACAATCTCCACCCGGCTCTCGCCGACCAGCGTCTCGGCCCCGCTGACACCCTTGGCAATCATAACCCAGGTAGTCAAATTGTCCGGTAAGGTGGCGGTCACTTTCCCCTGCCCCTGCTCATCGGTCACAAAATCGGCCACCCACAGCGCGGTATCGGCAAAGTTCTGCCGCACCGAGTCCGGGCCGATGCGGCCATCGCCGCCGCCGCCGCCCTTTTTCTCATCCAGGGAACGGTTGATGCGGTCCAGGGCCAGGGTCAGGCCCACCCCGGTCTGCACATTCAAAAAGCGTTGATACCAGAAGGCATCGAGGATTTCACCCGGTTTGTCCGGCTGCAAGGTCAGCACGGCCTTGTCTATCAAAGCCAGCGACAACTCGGCCTTGACCGGCTGCCCGGCCACATCGGTCACGTTGACCTGATAATCCACCGCCTGACCCGGCTGGTACCCCCCCCTACCCCCCCCTTTTAAGGGGGGGGAATTGGGAGGAGAAGGGGTCAGGGTGATGGTCAACTGCTTTTCCCGGGGAACCACCGGCAGACGCACATAGCCTAATTTAAAGCCCGGCGTGTCCCCCTGGCCCCCCTCTGAGGGGGTCATGCCTTTAACAATGACCACCGAGACGTAGATATTCGGAATCAAATCTTCCGTGATGGGGATTTCCAGGCGGTCGCTGTTGGTTTTGAGTTCGGTCAAGAAGTGCCGGTAGATGTGGCCGCGCTCCAGCGTGACCAGAGCCGTCACTGTGCCGCTGAAAGGATGCGGTACTAAAATGCTGGCGGTATCGCCCACGTTGTACTGGCGCTGGTCCGTAACCAGCCTGACCCGGTCGTTATCCTCCTGGCCCCAGTTCACGTAGCCGGTTCCGCTCACCCACACAAACGTGGCCGAGCGCACCTCCTGCTGATTCCGGTCAATGGCGCGGGCGTAGATTTTGTAATTACCGGCTTTGGCCGGGGTAAAGTTAACTACCGCTTTACCTTCGGCGTCGGTGGTGACGGTGGCGGTGAAGACCGCCTGGGTATCTACGATGTTTTCCCAGTAGAAATCATCGTCGGGGGTGTTGGGGTTGGACTCCGGGTTAAGCTGCTGCACGCTGTAGAAGTTGTACTCCGCCGCCACCACCTCGACTTCCTGGTTGGCGACGGGGTTGCTGTCCCAATCCACCACCAGCACGTCAAGGGGACTCTCCTGCCCGGCCTGGCTCACGTAGCGCTGTGGGCGCAGGCCCACGTAAAAGTCACCCTTATGCACAATCGCTTTGGCCTGGGCGGCCACTTCCTGGTTGCTGAGATCGGTCACGGCCACGTCAAAGGTAAAGCTCTGGCTGGCCAGCCGGGTTGAAATATCGGCGGGTACTTCAAAGGTAAAGCGACCGTCGGCGCCGGTCACGCCTTCGCCGTTGGCGATGGCTTCGCTGTAGCCGTAGATAAACTGGTCGGGCCGGCGGCGCAGCTCATCCGTATCGAGAAAATCATAATAGCCCGTACCCTGATATTGAAACGAGTATGGCTCTGCCAGCAGCGTCCAGCGCACTTTGGCATTGGAAACCGGCCCGCCGGAGAAAAACTCGGTGGCGGCGCTCACTTTGATGGTTTCACCCTGGCGGTACTCGCTTTGGTCGGTCTGTACCGTCACCACATAATCGGGTTTGCGATAGGCCGCCACCTGGAACTGGCCGTAAAAGCCGGCGTTGTCGTACTGCACGTAGATGGAATAAGCGCCGATGCCAGCCTGGTCGCCCAGGGCCAACGAGCCGTTAAAAGTGCCCCACTCGCTGAGGGTGAGGCTTTGGCTGTAGACCTGCCGCCCCTGGAAATCAGTAATCTGCACCGTCACCGGTTTGTCCACCGGCGGCAGGCTGTAACGGGCGTCATCATCGGCCCGGATGATGCCTTTGAAGTTAACCGTCTGGCCGGGGCGATAGAGAGGCCGCTCCGGGTAGATGTAGGCGG
The DNA here is from genome assembly GCA_964505845.1 of uncultured Caldilineaceae bacterium. Classification (GTDB taxonomy): domain Bacteria; phylum Chloroflexota; class Anaerolineae; order 4572-78; family J111; genus DSQQ01. The sequence continues at coordinate 2,186 of CAZDMM010000542.1, read as the reverse complement.
TATAATTGCCGCTGGAGCCGAAGCCGCCAAAGCCGGGGAAGATGCTTTCAAATTCATAGGAGTTGATGCCCGAACTCCAGGAACTACTGCCGGCGGCAAAATTATCGTCGGGCTGGTCGGGGTTGCCGGCAAAGGCGATCACCGTCACGCCCGGCTCGGTGAGCGGCGGTTGGGTAAAGGTGGCGGTCGCCACGCCCTCGCTATCGGTTTGGGTTTGGCTGGGGCTTTGCTTGCCGGCCACAAAAACGATGGGCACGCTGCCCACCGGCTGGCCGCTCTGCAAATCGGTCAGCCAGGCCAGGGCGTCCCCCTGACCCTGCTTGAGGGTGAGGTTGCGCTTGCTGACAATCAGCAGTTGGCGGTCGGTAGCCTGGGCCAGGTCGGCCCCCTGAGATTCGGGGTAAATGCTGGCCGGGGCGGCCTGGGCCACCAAAAAATACAATCCCGGCGCCAGCGGTTGCCCACTGGCCACCGCCTGGCTCACGTCCACTTTATAAACGTAATTCTCGTACAGTTCCGGGTCAGTGGTTTGGCTCCACTCCCCTACCTTCCGCTCTTGGGGCGGAACAAAAGACTCCCACTGGTTGTAATCTTCAAAACCGGCAAAAACGTTCTGGCTCAAATTGACAAATTCAGCCCGGTTGAGACGATACAGGGCCAAATTCACCTGGCCGACGTTGCGCACGGTCATATAAACATACGTTTCGGCCCGATAGCCATTGTAGGTGGCAATGGCGGGGCTGACGATACGCACAAAGGGCGTCTGGCGGTAGGTCTTCCAACTGATGGGGGTGGTTTCGGCCAGCGGTTGGCCGTAGCGCCCCACGATGCCGGGGGTCAGGGTGACGGTATACACGCTGTTCTCCTTGCGGGGGAAGCTGAGATTCACCTGGGTATCCTGCTGCGACCAATAGGTGTAAACCTCGGTGGCAGAGATGGCCGGTTCCACCAGCAAAGTTTGGCCCACCACCACACTGGCCGGGCTGATGGGGCCGCTGAAGGTGATGTCCAAACCCTGGTAGGGGTCGGCAAACTGCTCCCCGTTGGGCGGGTTGGTGTTGACCACCGCCGGCGGCGGGGTGACGGTAAAGCTGGCGCTGTAAGGGGCAGTAGTTTGGGTTTGGCCCTGGGCCGCGTTGACTCCGGCGGGCAATTCCACCCGGTAAGTTGCGTCCAATGCTAACGGTTCAGCCGGCGTGAAGATGACCGTTTCCACCCCCACCGGCTCTTGCTGGGGCGGAATCGGCTGACCAAACTGGTCGTACTCATACAGAATATTGCCAAACTCATCCATCGGCAGGGGTGGCAGCATGCCGGAATCTTTCCAGACAAACGTGCCGGGCACAGCCTCGCCGGTAGCATCTTTGACCAGGATCAGGTTTTGCTCGACGCTCTGGCGATCCATCTTTTGGTTGAAGGTGACGCTGATAAGCGGCGTGGGGCTGACGTACACATCGTTGGCCGCCGGCACAGTGCCCACCACCGCCGGGCTGACGGTGGTAAAGCGCCACTCGTAATCATTTTCCAGCACCGCCTGGCCGGTCACATCGGTCAGACCGCCGGCCACGCGAGCCGTATACTCGGTGGCCGGGGCAAAGCCGGGCGCGTCGGGCGTAAATTGATACACCGAGGTATTGAGCCACTCGCCCTGGCCCGTCACCGGCGGCACAAAGGTTAGCGGATCAGGTAATGAACCAACCGACTCCAGCGCGCCCAGCGGCACTACCGGCCGGTTGAAAAAGACGGTTATGGTCATGTCCGTTTTAACTTCGCTGGTGTCGGGGGCAGGTTGGACGTTGGCTACCTCCAGAAAACCGGCGGCATTGAAGCGCAGTTCAAAGGGCCGCAGCAGCGACAAGCCGGCCTGGCTTTGAGCCGTTTCGGCCAGCCGCACCCGGTAGCGCTCGCCGCGCTGCCAGCCCTCGTTGAGCTTGAAGCGCACGGTTTGGTCATCTGGCCATTCAAAGACGCCATCAATGCTGGCCCCCGGCTCAATGGCAAAAGCTTTTTCCACGCTGACTCGCTCCATCGGCTGGTCAAAAGCGATTTCAACCGGCGCGTCCAGCGGCAGTTCCGCACCCTGCTCCGGCGCAGTTTGGAGTACCAGCGGCGAAATCGGTTCCAGAGGGATGGTTGGGCTGGGGCTGGGCGTCGGGCTGGGTGTGTCCGCTACGACCACTGCGGCG
>CAZDMM010000541.1:0-5632 GCA_964505845.1 uncultured Caldilineaceae bacterium | reverse complement strand
TTTTACGTTTTACGTTTTACGTCTCATGCCGCTAAAGGTAGGTATCCCCCCCACAGGGGCGCACGCACCACGCACCACGCACCACGCACCACGCCTTGCCGCTCTACTCTCCCTGGCCTGGCTGGCTTTATTCACTCTCCTCAGCCTCGGTGATCTCCGCATCGCCCTGGTGACGCCGGAACCGGCCTATGAGCGAGCTTTTCAAGTTGTGCGGCAAAACTGGCAGCCCGGCGACGCCCTGCTGACCATGAACACTCCGGCGGCGGCTCTTTACCTGGGTGGGGCCGATGGCTTTACCGTGCAGGCGCAGGCCGAGCAGTTCTTGCTCAATCGTGACGCGGCCCCCATAGATCGCTGGCTGGGCGTGCCCTGGATAGGAACTGCCGCCGATTTTAATGCCGCCCTTAACGCCCAGCCGCGCGCCTGGTTTGTGATTGATACCATCCGGCTGCCGGTCTACTTTCGCGGCGACTGGCAAGTTATAATCAACAGCCAGATGGAGCAGGTGTGGGCCAAAGATAACGCCCTGGTTTACCGAACTCGCCCGGAGCGTGCCCCCCTACCCACCAACCCTGAAATCCCTATCAAAGCTAGGCTGGGCGAGGTCATTGCATTAATCGGATACACTTTAGAAACCGACCCTCCTCAAGCGGTCAATCCTGGTTTAGCAGATTTCAATCTCCAGTCTCCACGCAAAGCGTCCAATCTCCACCTGACTCTCTTCTGGCAAGCCCTACGTCCCATCACCACCGATTACACCGTTTTCCTGCACCTGCGCAACCGCGACGGCGCAACGCTGGCTCAAAGCGATGGCCTCTCGCTGAACGGGGCCTACCCCAGCAGCCGCTGGCAGCCCGGCGAAACGGTGATTGACCCTTTTACCCTATCACTCCCGGCCGATTTGCCGGCCGGAACCTATACCTTGTGGGTGGGCATGTATGAATTGGCTACCCTGGAACGTTTGCCCGTGGCAAACGATACCTCCGGCGAAAACGCCCTCCGCTTAGGGGAAATTACGCTTCAATGAGTCAACCACCAGCAGATTCAACGTTTAACCCACAGGGCGCAAGCAGCGTTCAAGGTTTAACCCTCAACATTTCAACCCGTTTCACCGCTGCGGCGCTTTTCATCATTGCCCTGGCGCCTCGCCTGCCCGGCCTGGCCCGTTTTTTGACCAGCGACGAGAACACCAACATTTTCTTTGCCGGCAGCGATGTGATCGTGGCTTTTCTGCGGGGTGATTTTCGGGGCACGTACTGGCACTTTTACCCCGGCGTGACCATGAGCTGGCTGGATGCCCTGGGCATGGGCGGCCAATACCTGCTTGAGCGGCTGGCGGGTCAACCTTTACCGCCTTTCACCGAGTACATCTATGGCCCCATCTTATCCCTGGTAGTGGCTAACCGCCTGCCCTATGTGCTGTTGACGGCGGCGGCGGTTCCGGCCATCTATGGGCTGGCCCGCCAACTGCTGCCGGAGCGGGTCGCCTTGCTGGGGGCGCTCTTTTTAGCCTTTGACCCTTTTTTTCTGGCCCACTCGCGGGTGGCCCACGGCGATGCGCCCCTGGCCGTTTTTATGGCTCTGTCGGCCCTGACTTTTTTCATTTACCTACGGTGCGTCAGTGAGTGGGCGAATCAGCGAATGGGCGAATCAGCGAATGGGCGAATGGGCGAATCAGCGAATGAGGAGGTTTCCTTTTCATCACCTGCCCTCGCTTTTTGGGGGTTCATCCTTCCGCCTTCCGCCTTCTATCTCATCGCCTCGGCCATTTTTGGCAGCCTGGCCGCCTTGACCAAAGCGCCGGGCCAATTCATGCCGCTATTTGTGGTGGGAATGTCGCTCATTTACGCCGGCCAGGAAATCTGGCAACGCAAAGCTGGAACCGTAACCCCTTCAGCGCAAAGAAGACAAATCTTATCCTTCGGCCTTTATCCTTTATCCTTCTGGCTGGCCGTGATCGCTGCCTGGGGCGTTGTCTCGCTGCTGGTGTTTGTGCTGCTGTGGCCGGCCATGTGGGTGGCGCCGCTTGAAACCATCCAGCGCATGTGGAGCCAAACCTTTATCAAAGTAGACGAAGGCCACCTGGTTTACTTTTTTGGACAGCCCACCCTCAACCCCGGCCCCTGGTTTTATCCTTACGTCATCCCCTTCCGCATGACGCCGATCAGCCTGGTGGGCGTCATTTTGTCACTCCTATGGCTTATCCTCGGAGTCAAATCTTCATTCAGAAGCCAGAAGTCAGAAGTCAGAAGCCAGAAGTCAGAAGTCAGAATTAATTCTTTTCTTTGGCTGTTTGTTATCTCTTTGCTGCTGTTTGGAACCCTCAGTCCCAAAAAGCAAGATCGCTACCTGCTGCCGCTCTTCCCCTTTCTTGACCTTCTGGCCGCCTTCGGCTGGGCGGGCCTCATTGACCTGACCCGGCAAGCCATACAGCGCAAAAAAATCCCTTTACTCCCTACTCCCTACCTCCTACTCCCTACTTCCTACTGCCTGCTCCTGCTTTTCCATCTTCTGCCCACCTTCACCTACTACCCCTATTACCTGGCCTACTTCAACCCATTGATGGGCGGGCCGGCTCGCGCGGCTCAAACCACGCTCATGGGCTGGGGTGAAGGCATGGAGCAGGCCGCCGCCTATCTGAACACCAAGCCAAACGCCGGCCGGCTTTACGTCGCTTCCACCCCCTCCCCAACATTTTTGCCCGACGTTGTCGGCACGGGCGAAAACTTTTACACCAACGACATCGCCTTCCGGGCCGATTACGTCATCCTGTACCTGGCCCAGATGCAGCGCCTGGCCCCCAGCCCGGAAATTGTGCGCTATTTCCAGGCCCGGCCGCCGGAAAAAGTCATCACCATTCAGGGTGTTGAGTATGCCAAAATCTACCCCGGCCCCAAGCTCATCCTCAGCGACATCCCCGCCGGCGCTGTCCCTGCCAACATCGGCCTGGGCGACATCCTGCGCCTGGCCGGCTATAAAATTCAACTTGCCGCAGATATGCAAAATGGTACAACCCTCCAATCTTCGAGCCAAAGGCCCCCTATGGGCAGTCCTCCAACCCTCCTTCTCTACTGGCATGCCCTGGCCCCAGTGACCACCAACTACACCATCTCCGTCCGCGCCCGCGCCCCCGGTGAGCGCCTGCTGGCCCAGCAAGATAGCTGGCCGGTGGCCGGCCTGCTGCCAACCTCCCAGTGGCGTCAAGGCGATTACGTGGCCGACGCCCACACCCTGCAGATTCCCCAGGCCGATCTTGCTGCGGTTGACCACTTTGAGGTCGTCGTCTACAATGCTGAAACCGGCCAAACGCTCGGCCCACCGATCACTTTGTCGCTGAGTCATGAATAATCACTCACTGCCATCCTCTGGTGCTGACCGCAGACCGCCGACTGCCGACCGGCCTTCTTTTCTTATTTCTTATTTCTTATTTCTCTTTATTATCCTTATCGCCGCTTTTCTGCGTCTCCATCATCTCCCCTCCCTCCCTCCCGGCCTGAATTTTGATGAAGCCGGCAGCGGGGTGGCCGCCCGGGAGATTCTCAACGGCGCGCCCAAAATCTGGTGGCGGCTGGGCGGCGGGCAGGAGCCGCTGTGGCCTTACCTGGCCGCTGTGACAACCGCGCTCTGGGGCAATCTGCCCTTCTCTTTGCGCCTGCCGGCGGCGCTGGTTGGTATTTTGACGGTGGCGGCGGCCTACCGTCTGGCGCTGACTCTTTTTGCCGGCCACAGAAATCGCCACCTCCTGGCTTTGTGCACCGCCCTCGGCCTGGCCCTGTCCGATTGGCATGTGCATTTCAGCCGCCTCGGCTTCCGGGCCATCCTGCTGCCGCTGTTCTCAACCCTGGCTTTTCATTTCTTTTGGCAAGCGGTCAGAAGTCAGAAGTTAGTAGTCAGTAGTCAGAAAATTTACGTTTTACGTTTGGTACTGGCTGCTTTCTTCACCGCCCTGGCTATGTACAGCTACCTGGCCGCCCGCCTGCTTTTTGTGATCCCCCTCATTTTTCTCGTCCTTCAATTACTGATTCAGCGAGGAACGCCTGCTATCACCAAGCTCAGATCATACCTTCCCTTCCTCTCCAATCCCCAATCTCCAATCCCCAATCTCCCCCCTACTCCCTACTCCCTACTACTTACTTCCTACTACCTACCCTTGCTGCTATTCCTTGCCCCTCTCATCCTCTACTTTGCCTTCAACCCCGCCGATTTTATGGCCCGCTCCACCACCGTATCCATCTTTAACCCGCAGTGGAACCAGGGCGACCTGTGGGGCGTGGCCTGGCGCACCCTCACCGCTACCCTGGGAACCTTCTTCGGTCTCAGCGGCGACGCCAACCCCCTGGTCAACCTGCCCGGCCAACCCGCCCTCCCACTCCTCCTGGTGCCCTTCTTCAGCCTTGGCCTCCTCCTCAGCCTCTATCACACCTTTTCCCCGCCCTTCAAGCTCCAATCCCAAAGAGATGCTGCACAATCTCCAATCTCCAATCTCCCCCCCTCCACCCTTCCCCCCATTGCCTCATCGCCTCATCTCTTCCTCCTGTGCTGGTGGCTGGCCATGCTCCTCCCGGCTGTCCTGGCCCCCGAAGGCGCACCCCACCACCTGCGCCTCCTCGGAACCATCGCCCCGACCTATGCCTTTGTTGCCATCGGCCTCGTATCCATCACTAACTTTCTTTACTCCTTGCTCCTCGCTTTCCGCTCCTCGCCTCCCGCCTCCCGCCTCGTCTACCTGCTGCCTGCTGCCTGCTACCTTGTCATCGCCCTGCAAACCTACACCGGCTACTTCATTCGCTGGCCCAACGCGGTTGACTTCACCCTACCCTTTGACCTGTACGCCGTCCGCCTGGCCGATGACATCACTCACGCGCCGCCGCAAACGGCCTACATTTTGCCGATGGACCTGCGGGCCGGCGACGAAGCCCGCCACTACACCCTCGATTATCTCCTCCGGTTCACCCCTCCCTCCAACCCTCCCCCCTTCCACTACCTCCCCGTTGACGAGCACCAGGCTGCGGCCGTGCTAACCCAAGCCGCCCAGGGCAAAACCGAACTGCGCGTGGTGCGCTGGACGCAAGACAAGCACCGCGAGGCCGACGCCAAGGAAATCATCACCTATTTACTTGAGACCACTGCCCGACGGGTAGAGCAGGCCGAGTTCCCGGTCTATACCGTTGAAACCTACACCTTGCCCGGCACGCAGACCGTTTTCGCCTTGCCGGCCATCACCCGGCCGGTTCAGGCCGATTTTGCGCTGCCGGAAACCGGGCAGGTGGCGCTGCGCCTGGAAGCCGCTTTTGTGCCGCACACACTTGCGCATAGCCAATGGCTACCCGTCGCAGCGACGCTGGCCCCGCTGGCCCCCATGTCCAGCGATTACAAAGCCTCGGTGCGGCTGGTCAGCCCGGCCGGAGAACGGGTCTCCCAAAAAGATCGAGTGCTGCTGCACAATTATCACCAGGGAACCTCGTTGTGGCCCCCTGAGACGGTCAATGAATATTATCTGCTGCCGCTGCCGCCGAAGCTTCCCCCCGGCGATTACACCGTCACGCTGCTCATTTATCAACCCGATACCCTGGCCCCTTTGCTGACCAACGGCGCCGTTGAAGCGGTTTTAGGACAGGTCAGACTGGAATGA
>CAZDMM010000540.1:0-5632 GCA_964505845.1 uncultured Caldilineaceae bacterium | reverse complement strand
CCGTGGTGAGCCTGGCCGTAGGCGTTTTGTTGGGTTTTGTGCTGGAGTATATGGAAAGGTCTAAAACTGTAGCCGTCCTGCCAAAGCCAGAACGCCCTGAGGACCTGATCACCATCCCAACCGGGTCGGCTAAATAGCAGTTCCGGCATCATAAATACCATGCCTCTTCAGAGTAAATGGCTAAAATCAGCAGCGCTGCTGGCGTTGGCGATCCTTTTCAAGCTTAAAAACTACTTGATTGGCCTGGCGACGATTGGGCTGGGGGTGGCCCTGGGCTACCTGCTCAACTCACCTATGGCCGGAACCACCCTCTCGGTTTTGATTATTGTTACCACCTTGCTTATTGCCGCCCATAGACCTCTGTACGCCGTGCTCATCTGGCTGGCCCTGGATGCTTTTGTTGAAACATGGGTCAAAATTCCTATGGGGCAGGGTATTCCTGATCTCTCCTTTTCACGCTTTCTTATCCCCTTTGTTTCCGTTTTTCTGCTGGCGCAGGGGGCTATCGGCAAGTTTCGTTTTGCCCGGCTCAACCTGGCCGAACTGTGCATTATTGCCGCGCCGCTTGGCATCATGGTTTCTGCCCCCCTCATCAAAGATTCTAAAGGGGTCATCCTGTATGCCATAGCTTTTCACTTTATCCCCATGATGATTTACTTCTTTACCAAGAATTTGGTGCAAAGCCGGTCAGACCTGGATAGACTATTCTGGGTGATCACCCTGCTGGGCGTGGTGTCGGCCGCTTATGGTATCTACGAGATGGCTACGGGGCATATTTTATTTGTGGCCCAAACCGAGGATATCAATAACCGGCTGGCCGGTTACAGCGAATCGCTCAAATTGATCCGGGGTTATGTTGGCTCCGCTAATATTGGCCGCATCTTAACCTACAGCATTCCCATCTCCTTTTACCTCTTTTTTGAGAACAAAAGCCTGGGCCGGAAAATTCTGCTGTTGAGCCTGATGGCGGTGCAGGCTTATGGCCTGTTCCTCACCTATAATCGTACCTCCTGGTACGCTTTGCTGATTAGCCTGGGCCTGCTCCAATTCTTCTACCCTCAATTTCGCAAGGCTTTTTGGGTGATTGCCATGGTGGCCGGGGTGATCCTTTTTATCACCCGGGACCAGGTGAACGAGAGTGCGGTGGTGCAGGATCGGGTCAATAGTAAAGTTTCTACCCTGGAAGGCCGGCAGGGTAACTGGGACGCCGGCTACAGAATGTGGCAGGCCCGGCCCATCCGCGGCTGGGGGTTTGGGCAGTATGAGCAAAAATCAGGCCAATTTCGCACCGACGGCAAAAACGAGAATTATACAGCCATTGAAAATGATTACCTGCATATCCTGGTGGCCTCCGGCTTGATAGGTTTTATCCCGTATGTATTGTTCCAACTGGTGCCGCTGCTGTACAGCTTTCCCCTGTTTTTCAAAGCGCGGGCCGCCGCTTGGCCGGGCTTTGTCAAAATGGAAACTGTTGCAATTTTTTGGGCGGTTATGCTGGCTTTTGTGCTGGGTTCTTACACCCAGGTGCAAACCCAAACCATTGTTAAAATGATTCCGTTTGCCGTGGCTGGCGCGGTGGTTGGCAGCCAAGAATACCTGCTGAGAAGTTTGCGCCCCAAACCGGTTTATTCATCCGCTGCGCCCGGCCGGAAGGAAGGCATTCTTGCCCATGCCGACACGTAAGCTTAAGGTTATGCACCTGATCCTCAACCTGGATGTCGGCGGGGCGCAAGAGGTGGTGCGCACCCTGGTTGAGCATCTGGCCTCGGCCGAGTGCCAGCCCGTAGTTTGCACTTTTAAGGATGGCCCACTGCGCCAGGACATAGAGCGAGCCGGGATCAAAGTGGAAGTGCTCCCCGGCCGCCGTTATAGCATTATGGCCTTTCCGCTGTTTGTGGCCGATATGATTCGCATTTGGCGCTCTCTGGCCCGGCAGGTTGACCGCTATGACCTGGATATTGTGCAGACGCACCTCCTGCGCACGCTCGACTTTTTAGTGCTGCTGCTCCGCTTTACCACGCCTCTGCGGGCGGTGCTCTGGACATTTCACAGCGCCAACGTCTCCCTGGCCAAAGCTGAACTGCCCGGGCACAAGTGGCTGCACCAAGCCAAAAGGTTGGCCCATAACCTGTTATATCGCTGGGCCACCCACCTGGTGAGCGGCTGCATAGCGGTTTCAGACGAGGTTAAAATGGCGGCGCTGCAGACTATTGGTCCCATCCAGGCCAAAACAACAGTTATCTGTAACGGGGTTGACCTGAGGCGCTATGGCCCGGCCGCCGACAAAACCCAACTGCGCCGCCGCCTGGGCCTGGAGCCGCAGGGCCGCCTGCTGATTATGGTGGGAACCCTCAAAGAAGCCAAAGGCCATTGCTATATGCTCGAAGCTATGGCTTCCATTGTGCCGCGCTGCCCGGATGTCCACCTGCTGCTGGTTGGCGACGGCGAATTGAGGGCCAGCCTGCAAGCCCAGGCTCACCGTTTGCAGCTTGATGGGCAGCTTCATTTCCTGGGCAACCGGCACGATGTGCCGGAACTGCTGGCGGCCAGTGATATTTTTGTCATGTCGTCTCTGTGGGAGGGCCTGTCTATGGCCCTGCTCGAAGCCATGGCCGCCGGTTTACCTATTGTCACCACCGCCGTATCGGGCGCAGTCCAGGTTATCATTCCCGGCCAAACGGGTTTGCTGGTCCCGCCGGGCAACGCTCAAAAACTGACCGAGGCCGTGCTGCAACTTTTGGCCGACCCCGCCTGCGCTCAAGCGTTGGGGGCCGCCGCCAGGGAGCGGGCCGCCGCCGAATTTAGCGCCCAAAAGCAGGCCCAGGAACACCTGGCTTTGTATCGCCGCCTGGTGGGTGATGCGGCAGCCTGAACTGTTATTTTGAGAGGATGATACTTATGGCCGAGAGGTCGGCGCCGATTGCTTACATGACGCAGATTTTTCCTAATTTAACCGAAACAGCAGTTTACCGCGAGGTGCTTTGCCTCAGAGATTTGGGGTTTAACATCTCCACCTTTGCCGTTTGGAAGCCGGATGCCAACAAACTCTCAGCAGAATCCCAGGGCTTGATGGAGACCACCTTTTATGTCTTCCCCCTCGCCTGGCTCAGGTTTGTGGCCGCCCATCTCTCCTGGCTGTTGACCCGCCCGGCTCTGTATATGGGCACGCTTTTCTTTGTGCTGACCCGGCCCGGCGAGTCGCTCAGGAATAGACGGCGCACCTTCTTCCATTTCCTGGAAGCCATGTACCTGGCCGCCGAAATGCAAAAGCGCCAGATTCGCCATATCCATGCCCATTTTTCTATCAATGCGGCCAGTATTGCCATGATGATTGCCCGCATGCTGGATATCAGCTTTAGTTTTACGGTGCATAACATCTTTTTTACCGACCGCATTATTCTGAAAGAAAAGCTGCAAGCCGCCAAATTTATCGTTTCCATCTCGGAGTTCAGCCGAGACTTCTTGCTGCAGCTCTATCCCCAGGAAAATTTGCGCGACAAGTTTTATATCATCCATTGCGGCATCTCGCCGGAACATTTTTCGCCGCCCACTCACCCAGAAAAGCGCCATCCCCCGCTAATCTTTACCGTTTCGCAGTTGGCCGAGCGCAAGGGCATGCCTTTTTTGGTGGAAGCCTGTAAAATTTTGGCCGAACGGGGGTGTGATTTCCGCTGCATTATCGGCGGCGATGGACCGCAAAAGCCCCTCCTGGAACAAATGATTGCCCGCTACCACCTGCAAGATAAAGTGCAACTGGTGGGGCCGGTTTATCAGCAGCAGCTTACCGGTTATTTAAATCAAACCGACCTGTTTGTGCTGCCCTGTATCACCGCCAGCAATGGTGATCGAGATGGCGTTCCGGCGGTGCTGATGGAAGCCATGGCCATGGAACTACCGGTCGTCTCAACTTATGTCTCCGGGATTCCTGAACTGATTAGTGATGGGCGTGACGGCCTGTTAATCAATGAAAAAGACCCGCTGGCCCTGGCCGATGCCATGCAGCGCCTGCTGGAAGATCAGCACCTGGGCCAAACATTGGGTAAAAATGGGCGGCAAAAAGTTATTAAGGAATTTAATTTGCGCCAGAGCGCCGCTCAACTGGCGGCCCTGTTTGATAAGTTCGTGATGAATTAAGCTATCGAGCCACTTTCCATGCGCAGATATTTTGCTGGGCTGCAACACAATCGAGCTTTGGCCGGTATTATCCTCCTCAGCCTTTTTCTAAATGCCTATGGTATCTGGTGGAGTCTGCCCTATCCCGTTCCCATCACCTTGCCGGCGGTCAGCTCAGATAACACAGTAGAATCGGACTCGACCGGGCAGTCTTCTGAGCCGGGCGACCGTACCGCCTGGATGTTTGATGTGGTTTCGCCGGTAGCGCCGTTGGCGGCCGCTAAGGAGGGTTTTTCGTGGGGCCGCTGGTCTGGCCAGGAATATACCTATCCTCTGGCTCATTACATACTTCTAGCTGTCTGCTATGCTCCTTACGTGGCCTACCTGTTCCTGTTTGGTGGGTTTACGGCTGCCCCTACCCCCGGTTACCCCTACGGCCTCACCGACCCGATCACCTGGTTAACCATCTTGGAGCTGATTGCTCGCCTGGTGGCCGTTTTGATGGGGACCGGCCTGGTTGTTATCAGTTTCTTGATGGGTAAGGAACTGTTTGGTAAAAAGGCCGGGCTTCTTACGGCGCTCATCGTGGCTTTATGCTACCCACTGGTTTTCTATGCCAAAGTGCCCACCCTGGATGTGCCTTACCTTTTTTGGTTTATGCTGGCTTTGTATTGCCTGGTGCTGGCAGCCGGGCGAGGCGAGCCAAAACATTATCTGTGGCTGGGCGTTTTTGCTGCCCTATCCCTGGCTACCAAAGACCAAGCTTATGGGCTGATTGCACCGCTGCCTGTGCTGGCTTTGTGGTTTTATTACCGGCGGCATAGCCCCGGCCTTTCTTGGGCCGGGTTTGCCCGGCGCTTGTGGCGGCGCGAGTTGATTTATGGCAGCCTGGGGTTTGGGTTAACCTATACCCTGGCCAATAATTTGCTCTTTAATTGGCCCAGAACCGTGCTCCATTTTGAGGCCATCGGCGGGCGGCTGAGGCAAACCGACCGCCTGCTTGACCCGACCCTGCCGCTTGACCACCTGCGCCTGTTTCAACTGGTCATTTATTTTTTGATCCACTCCCTGGGCCTGCCGCTGTTTATTATTTGTGTGGCCGGCCTGGGATACACCTTGTATTCGTCGCCCAAACGCGTCTGGCTCATCTTTTTGCCCATTGTTTCCTACGCCGTTCTTTTTCTGGACTTGGGCGCTTTTTATGTCCACAGCCGCTTTGTCATGCCCATCGCCGTGCTGCTGGCCCCGTTTGGCGGCAAGGTCCTGGCCGATTTGATCGAGTCGAGCTGGTTGCCCCGGCCCATCATTTATCCTTTGATGGGGGCCGTTTTTGTTTATACTTTTCTTTATGCCATGAGCCTAAACCTTGTCTTTACCCACGATTCCCGGCAACTGGCCCAACGCTGGCTGGAAGAAAATGTCCGGCCCGGAGCCACCATTGAAGTGTATTCGGATACCAGGCTGCTGCCTCATTTTACCAGGGATTATCGGGTTTACCGCGCCTCGTTTGAGGCCAACA
>CAZDMM010000539.1:2608-5639 GCA_964505845.1 uncultured Caldilineaceae bacterium | reverse complement strand
TTGTTAAGGTGCCGTCTACGATCTGGCCGTACCACCGGGCAGGCTCGCCTCCTCTGCGCGGGGTTGCGGCTGTTTGGAATTTAATTTTCAGCCAACGTCATATTAAGTTAGCCGCTTTTTGCGCCGGAAGCGGTGATCGAAAGGGGTGAGCGCGCAATTCCACCTCCAGGCAGTCGAGGAAGTCGCAAATGGCCGGGATAAGGGTAGTAATGTGTCTCTGTCTCATTTCCTTATCAAACCAGCTAAATTGTTCAGCCCACCGCTTGGCTAATTCAACTGGGTCGGGCTGGGTACTCTCCTCCTGGCAGTGGATCAAGTATGGAGCTACCTGGTGAGTCAGAAAGTGCTGGTTGAAGGAGTAGTCAACCCAGTCCCAGTGACGGCTGCTCCAGGTGGTGTAGGCGCGGCTCAAAGCCGCTTGAAAAGCCCGGCGCTGCCAAACCTGTTGCAGCCAGCTCGGCCGCATGGGCGGCAGCGTTGGCATAACCATCATCTTCTCAATAAGTTGCGCTAACTTGTTCGCCATTATAGTTTTTCTCCTGCTAGGTAAAGTTGTTTGTTTTGCTTTGTTGGTTCCAGTATAACCGTCCCACGTGCCACGATCGTAGCCGCTAGCGTGCCAGAAAACGTGCCAAGCCAAATTCATTGATAAATTGGCCGAATAACAGTAAAATAAGGGCAGGCTAAGGAGGGGGAATATGTCTAGCCTGAAGCTGTGGCTGCTGGGTCCGCCCCGGATTGAAGTTGAAACCGCGCCGGTTCAAATTCAACGGCGCAAGGCTATCGCCTTGTTGGTTTACCTGGTGGTGACGGGTGAGAGCCAGCCCCGCGATCACCTGGCCACCTTGCTCTGGCCTGAAAGCGACCAGAGCAGCGCCCGCATGGCGCTGCGGCGTGACCTGTCGGCGCTGCACAAGGCCCTGGGCCGGGCCTGGTTGGAGATTGACCGGGAGCGGGTTGGCCTGGAGCATAAGCCCGGCCCTTCGTCTGGCTCAGGACAAGCCCTATGGTTGGATGTAGCCCACTTTCAGAGCTTGTTGGCCGCCTGCCGGACTCACGGCCATCCGGCCAGCGAGGTCTGCCCCACCTGCCTGCCCCTACTGGCGGAAGCGGCCGAACTGTATCGCGCCGACTTTCTGACCGGCTTCACTCTGCCCGATTGCCCCGAATTTGACGAGTGGCAGTTCTTTCAAACGGAAAGCCTGCGGCGCGAGTTGGCCTCCGTCCTGGAACGGCTGGCGCGTAGCTACGAGGTTCAGGGAGAGGCGGAACGCGAACGGGCTATTGCCTACGCCCGGCGCTGGCTGGCGCTGGACTCCCTGCACGAACCGGCCCACCGCCAATTAATGCAATTATACGCTGAGGTGGGACAGCAGGCAGCAGCCCTGCGGCAGTATCAGGAATGTGTACGCCTGCTGGATGAGGAATTAGGCGTATCTCCCGCGGCGGAAACCATCGAACTTTACGAGACAATCAAAGCGAGACGGGGTTCTTCCCTTCAAAGTAGCAGGGGAGCAGAGGGGCAGGGGGGAAATGTTGACCTCCGCTCCCAAGCGAAGCCTCCCTTCTGGGAGGCTCCCCTGCTCCCCCGCCCCCCTGCCCCCTTTGTGGCTCGAGAAGGTGAGTTGGCCCAACTGGACGCTTTTCTCAACCGGGCGCTGGCAGGCCGGGGTCAAGCCGTCTTCGTCATCGGGGAAGCCGGGCGCGGCAAAACCGCGCTGGTTCAGGAATTTACCCGGCAAGCCCAGACCCGGCAGGCTGACCTGATTACGGCGGGAGGCAACTGCAATGCCTACACCGGCCTGGGCGACCCCTACCTGCCCTTCCGCGAGATTTTGGGGCTGCTGACCGGTGAGGTGGAAGGGCGCTGGGCCGCCGGAGCCATGAGCCAGGCCCAGGCGCAGCGTTTGTGGGCTTTTACACCCCATTCAGTTCAAGCTTTGGTCAACAGCGGGCCAGACCTTATTGATACCTTTATCCCCGGTGCGGCTTTGTTGGCTCGGGCAACAGCCGTGGCGTCTGGCTCTTTGCCAGGCTCAGGGCACAGCGATACCGCCTGGTTGGTGCAATTGAAAGAGTTGACCGCTCGCCATGCGGCGAGTCAAAGTCCGGCCACTGTGCAGCAAAGCGATCTTTTTGAACAGTTTGCCAAAGTCATTCAGGCCGCAGCCAGGCGGCAACCGCTGCTGTTGGTGGTGGATGACCTCCAGTGGGCCGATGGCGGTTCGATCAACTTATTATTCCACCTGGGGCGGCGGCTGGAGGGGAGTCGTGTGCTGATGGTAGGTATCTACCGCCCGGCGGAGGTGGCCCTGGGCCGCCCCTCGTCAAGCTCAGGCTACGGAGAGCGCCATCCTCTGGAAGCCCTGGTGCATGAATTTCAGCGCCAGTTGGGCGACATTTTGATTGATTTGGGTCAAGCCGAGGGGCGACAATTTGTGAATGACTTTTTGGAGACCGAGCCAAACCGCCTGGGGCCGGAATTTAGGGAAGCCTTGTACCAGCACACCAGGGGCCACGCCCTGTTCACCGTCGAGATGGTGCGCGGCATGCAGGAGCGGGGCGATTTGGTCAGAGATGCGCAGGGCCGCTGGGTGGCAGGGCCGGCTTTGAACTGGGAGATCCTGCCGGCGCGGATTGAAGGCGTAATTGGCGAGCGCATCGGGCGGCTGCCGGCGAAGTTGCAAGAGGCGCTAAAAATTGCCAGCATCGAGGGCGAACGCTTCACCGCGGAAGTAGTAGCCCGGCTGTTGGCAGTGGATGAACGGCTTATGGTCCGCCAGTTGAGCGGCGAATTGGATCAGCAGCATCGCCTGGTTAACGGCCAGGGCGGCCAGCGGCTTGGTTCTGGCGGGCAGCGCCTCTCGCACTACCGCTTCCGGCACATTTTGTTTCAACGCTATTTGTATCACAGCCTGGCCGAAGCCGAGCGGGTCTACCTGCACGAAGCGGTGGGCCATGAATTAGAACGGCTGTATGGCGAGCAAACCGAGCCGGTGGCCGTAGAGTTGGCCCGGCACTTTGAAGCCGC
>CAZDMM010000539.1:0-2598 GCA_964505845.1 uncultured Caldilineaceae bacterium | reverse complement strand
CCGCCGGGCTAACGGCCAGGGCGGTTGACTATCTACACCAGGCCGGGAGCCGGGCGGTCTCGCTGTCGGCCAACGAGGAGGCGCTGGGACATTTGAAGCGGGGCCTGACGCTGCTTAAAACATTGCCGGAAACGCTGGAACGCAATCGGCAGGAATTGGCCTTGCAGATCGCTTCGTTCGCACCGCTGATGGCGGTTAAAGGTTATGGCGCGCCTGATTTGGGGCAAGCTTATGACCGCGCTCGCGTGCTGTGTGAGAAGGTGATGGAACCCACTCAACTCTTTGTGGTGCTGTATGGCTTGTGGGGTTACAGCTTGGTGCGCATGGATTTGCGGATGACCGGCGAGTTGGCCCAGCAATGCTTGACCCTGGCCGAGAGCAGCCAAAACCGGGCGCTTTTGCTGGAAGGTCATCGTATGGTGGGTGAAACCGCTTTTTATCGGGGTGACTTCATCCCGGCCCGCCAGCATCTTGAGCAGAGCTACAACCTTTATGATCCTCAATTGCATCACGCCCATGCCTCTGTTTACGGGCAGGACCCCAAGGTGGCCCTCCTATCCAATGGCTCCTGGAACCTGTGGTGCCTGGGCTATCCCGATCAGGCGTTGAAGTGGAGCCAGGAGGCCCTGGCGCTGGCCCAGGAGTGGCCTCATCCCTTTAGTCAGGCGTTTGCTTTGGATTATGCCTGTGTGCTCCATCAGTTCCGTGGGGAAGGGCAGGCAGTTCAGCAGCAGGTTGAGGCAGCAGCTACCCTGTCCGCCAAGCAGGGGTTTGCCTTGTGGTTGGCAATGGCGAATATCTTGCAGGGCTGGATGCTGGTCGAGCAAGGAGAGATAGAGAAAGGGCTGGCGCAAATGCGCCAGGGCTTGGTCACTCAGGAGACTACGGGAGTAAAGCTGCAAGCGCCGTATTTTCTGACCCTGATCGCCAAAGCGTATGAGCAAATCGGGCAGGTCAGGGTAGCGCTTGATTTGCTGGCCGAGGCCATAGCGTCAGTGGAAAAAACGGTCGGGCATTATTGGGAGGCGGAGTTGTACCGGCTCAAAGGGGAGCTGTTGTTAAAGGATCGCGAAGCGGGCGGAAGGCGGAAAGATGAAGCCGAAAAATGTTTTTGGCGAGCGATGGAGGTGGCCCGGCGGCAGGGGGCTAAGTCGCTGGAGCTGCGAGCGGTGATGAGTTTGAGCCGCTTGTGGCAGGCGCAGGGGTCGCAAGGCAAAAGGGAGGAAGCTCGGCAGATGTTGGCCGAGATCTACGGCTGGTTCACCGAAGGCTTTGATACGGCAGACTTGCAGGAAGCCAGGGTGCTGCTTGAAACCTTGTCCGCGGAGATTCCAGAGCATCATCGGCCAGAACTGGCGCAGCACGGGGCAACTGCCTTGCCAGCGCGGCGTGAGGATGATCGGCCAACTTCCCCGGAACAGCCCTTGACCCAACATCGGACGCTGTACCGGCAACTCTCGCCTACGCCTGCCCCACCCGCGCAGGCAGGTTCAGGGGAAGATCATACCCTTCAACTGTTCCAGGTACTCTATGGGCAGTGGGCGTTCAAGCAAGTACGCGCCGAGTTGCAGCCGGCCCTTAATCTGGCGGAACAGATGTTGCATCTGGCCCAACGCCAACCAGACCCCTTCCTCCTTATGCCCGCTTACTGGACGGTCGGCAATATACACTATTGGATGGGCCAATTTGCCGCCGCCCAAAGTTATCTTGAGCAGAGCTTGGCCCTTTATGATCCTCAGCATCATCGTGCGCACGTCCTATTGTTTGGGCAAGATCAAGGCGTGGCGTGTCTATCCTTTCAGGGTTGGAACTTGTGGTGCCTGGGTTATCCAGACCAAGCCTGGCAAAAAAGTCGGGCAGCCTTGACCCTGGCCCATGAGTTAGGACATCCGTACAGTCAGGTTTATGCCATTAATTGGGCGGCCCAAGTCCATTTGAAGCGCCGGGAGTGGCAGGCCGGCCTGGAGCACATAGATGCAGAGCTGGCTCTCTCCATCGAGCATGGGTTTTCCTTCTGGCAAGTTGTGGCCACTATTCTGCGCGGTTGGGCGCTAACCGAGCAGGGGCAGGTAGCAGAAGCCATCCCCTTGTTGCGTCAGGGCGTGGATAATTGGCGCGCCTTGGGGGCCGAAGTCTCCCGGCCCTATTTTCTGGCCCCGCTCATTGCTGCCTCTGGAAAAATGGGGCAGGTGGAAGAGGGACTCAAGGCTGTGACCGAGGCGCTGGCAGCGGTGGAAAAAACGGCTGAGCATCTGTGGGAGGCGGAGTTGTACCGGCTTAGGGGGGAACTGCTTTTAAAGGATCGCGAAGCGGGCGGAGGGCGGAAGGATGAAGTAGAGGTGTGTTTTTGGCAGGCGATTGAGGTGGCTCGACGGCAAGAGGCCAAGTCGCTGGAACTGCGGGCGGTGATGAGTTTGAGCCGCTTGTGGCAGGGGCAGGGTCGCCGGGAGGAGGCGCGACGCATGTTGGCCGAGATTTATGGCTGGTTCACGGAAGGTTTTGATACGGCGGATTTGCAGGAGGCCAAAGTGTTACTTGACGGGTTATCTACAGATACCAGGTTATAACCTTATCTTTGCCCTATCTATTACCCATATC
>CAZDMM010000538.1:0-5651 GCA_964505845.1 uncultured Caldilineaceae bacterium | reverse complement strand
CACCTCCGTGCGAAGCCCCCCTTGCGGGCAACCCCTCTCCCAATGGGAGAGGGGACACTAAAGGTGCGCACAGCGCGCGCCAGCGATGGAGTGAGGGCTAATTCAAAAAAGTCCCTTGATTTTGCACCAGAGATGCCTCTGCGGGCAGCGCACCTGCGCCTGCGCTGCAAGGGCAGGTGTAGAGATGCCGCCCTACTGACTACTGACTACTGGCTACTATTTTCTAAGGAGGCGTTTATGAATACCAAAGCATGGGGCAACCTGATCCGCCCCACCGCCCCCGGCCGGATTACGGCCAAACCCCGGCGGCAAGGGCTGACCATGATCCTGGATCGCTGCCAGGGGTTTAACGATACCCTGGAGCTGCTGGCCTTGAGCAGTGATTATATTGACTACATCAAGCTCAGCTTTGGCACCAGCGTGTTGGTGGATGAGCGGCTGCTGCGCCGCAAAATCGAGCTGGTGCGGGCGCACCAGATAGACATCTACCCCGGCGGCACGCTGATGGAAGTGGCCCTGTTCCAGGGGGTTTACCCGCAGTTTGTCCGCCGGGCCAAAGCCCTGGGCTTTACCGCCCTGGAAATTTCGGATGGCAGCATCCCCATTCCGCGCCCGGTGCGGCACGACTGCATCAAACAGGCCCTTGACGCCGGGCTAAAAGTGATCACCGAGGTGGGCAAAAAAGACCCCACCCTGATCATCCCCTCGGCCCGGATGGCCGAACAGATTGTGGCCGACCTGGATTTGGGGGCGGAGAAGGTCATCGTCGAAGCCCGCGAGTCGGGCCGGGGTATCGGCATCTATGACGCCGAGGGGCGGGTGCGGGATGATGAGATGGCGGCGCTGCTGGCCTACCTGGGCCGGCGCCAGCAAGATGTAATGTGGGAAGCACCGCTGCCCGGCCAGCAGTCGGCCCTGATCATACGCAGCGGGCCAAACGTCAACCTGGGCAATGTTAAACCCAACGACGTGTTGGGCCTGGAAGCCATGCGCTGCGGGCTGCGCTTTGAAACCTTTCGCCACTTTGCCCCGCAGCCAACCTTATTGGAGCCGGGCGCACCACAGGCAGTGGAGTACGCCATTTAAAAATTCAGCCCATAACCTCTTGGTGGTGCGCTTTCTGGTGCGTCTGCGGTACGGCTAAACGATATACTGGCCTCAGAAACGTAGAAATCTGGCCGGCGGCCAGGAAAGGAGAGACATTGAGCAAAATCAAATAACCCATCACCCTTCCAGGCAAAAACCTTTATCAATCATAACATTAAAAACAACAAAGGAGAAAGTTAAAATGACCCCTCAAGAAACCAATGCTTATATGAAAGAAAAGATGGGCTTTGTGCCCCGCATGTTTGCCACCATCAACCAGATTGCCCCGGTTTCCGGCCAAACCTTTGCCGACTTCTACGCCACCATCTTTGGCAACGGCGCTCTGCCCCAAAAGGTTAAAGAGTTGATGTTCATGTCAACCGGCGTGGCCTACTGCTCCCCGCGCTGCATCATCCACGTCCTGCCGGCTATTGAAGCGGGCGCGACCGACGCCGAAATCTTTGAAGCGGCCGCCGTCGGCATGATCGCCGCCGGTTTTGTGCCGGGCGGCCCTGGCATCCCCTATGCCTTTGAATATGCCGCCAAGTGCGTGGACATCGCCGCCAAGTATCGCGCCGGCGAAGCCTGGGAATACCTGCCCGCCCCTAAATTCAACCGCGGCGTGTATTGATCAAGGTTGAGAGAGATTGGAGATTAGAGATTATCTCATCTCCAATCTCTCGGTCAGCGGGCGACCCTGTAGCTGGCGCATCCCTGCTGAGTTTTGAATTTCAAACTGGCTACTGGCTACTATTTCTCAGGAGCCGTCATGAGCCGGGGGCGCACCACCGATGATGAAAATCCCTCACCCCGTCGCTGACGCGACTCCCCTCTCCCACGCCAAAGGCGCGCAGAGCGGGGAGAGGGGTTGGGGGTGAGGGCTATTTTCGAAGGAGGTTATGATGAACGAGAATGTTACCTTACCCCAACTGGCCGCAGAGTTGGCCCGGCTCCGGCAGCACTTTGAGCAGATGAACCAACGCCTTGATATGATCTACGGGGCCGTCACCCGGCTGGCCGAGGCCAAAACCGACGCCGCCGGCCCCCTCACACGCCCCACCGCCTCATCAGCGGCCGACATGGCTTTTCCGGCTCAGGCCCTGCTGGACCCCGGCAGCATGCTGGCCTCGCTGCACCAGCACGCCCTCAAGGTAGGGCTAACCCTCCCCACCGGTTCGGAGGGGCCGTCTGAAAAGTAACTCCGGGCCATGCGGAGGGGCGATATGGGCGGACAGCCCCCCTTAATCCCCCCCTCTGGGGAGGACACAAAGAGGTTCTCTCCCCAACGGGGGGGTTAGAGCGTGTTTCTTAAAAAAGAAACCGGGTTTTTGAGAACTATTCGACCATACTTTGGGCAAAGAGACAGCCATTTTAAGGCTTAAAAACCCGGTTTCTGCGCCTAAAAATGCCCCAAAGCCATTTAAGAAACACGTTCTTAGAGGGGGGCAAAATGATGGTTGTCTGTTGCCCTGCCCGCCTTTGAACCGCAGGGGGGTTGGAGAGAGGGTTTGTTTACGCCAGCCACCAATTTCGTCCCCAAAGCGGCGGCGCTTATAATACCTCAAGTTGCCACTTAATCCATTAAACGCCAGGCGACAGGCGCTTTTTGTCCTAAATTAAGTGCCCGTCACCTATGGGTAGCAGTTTGGGTTATAATAGTCGCCAATAGACCCGGCGCAGAAGAGGTGAACTATGTCCATCCACATGATTGATTCCGAAATTTACAGCAGCGCCTGGAGCACCGCCGAAATGCAGGCCATTTTTGACGACGCGCCGCGCACCCAAGGCTGGCTAGATGTTATTGCCGCCCTGGCTGAGGCCCAGGCCGAGGTCGGCCTCATCCCGGCGGAGGTTGCCCCGGAAATCCGGCAGGTTTGCCGGGTAGAGCGGCTGGACATGGCGGCGCTGCGGCGGGGGTATCAGGAAACCGGCCATTCCACCCTGGGCCTGATCCGGGAGCTAAAAAAGCTGTGCTCGCCGGCCGCCGGGGAATGGCTCTATTACGGGGCGACGGTACAGGATATTAGCGACACCTGGCTGGCCGCAGCCCTACTTAAAGTTTGGGCTATCGTCTGGCGGGATGTGCGCGAGCTTGAAGCGACCTTGTTGGCCCTGGCGGTGGCCCACCGGGATACGCCCATGCCGGGCCGGACGCACGGCCAGCCGGGCCTGCCGATTACCTTCGGCTTTAAAGTAGCCATTTGGTTACGCGAATTGCGTCGCCACATCGAGCGGCTAAAGGAGGTGCGCCGGCGTCTGGGCGAGGGCCAACTGGCCGGGGGGGTCGGCTCGCTGTCCTCTTTTGGGGAAAAGGGCCTGGTTTTGCAGGAGCGCTTTTTTGCCAGGCTGGGCCTGCGCCCGCCCGATATTGTCTGGAACACGGCCCGCGATACCCAGGCCGAGTTCATCAACCTGCTGGCCCTGATCGCCGCCACCCTGGATAAAATCGGCCACGAAGTTTACAATTTGCAGCGCCCGGAGCTGGGCGAGGTGCGCGAAGGGTTTGTGGCCGGTACGGTGGGCAGCATCACCATGCCCCACAAGCGCAACCCGGAAATTGCCGAGCACCTGGGTACCCTGGCCCGCCTCATCCGCCACCATGCCGCCTGCCTGGCCGAAAACCTGGTGCATGACCACGAGCGCGACGGGCGCTCCTGGAAGGCGGAGTGGGGGCTGATCGGCCCCGCCTGCGCTATGACCGGGGCGCTGCTGCGCCTGGCCAAAATTATGTGCGCCCACCTGCAGGTAGACCGGGCGGCTATGCGCAAAAACCTGGAAGCCACCCAGGGCTTTGTTTTATCCGAGGGGGTTATGCTGGCCCTGGCCCAAAAAGTGGGCAAGCAAACGGCCCACGGCCTGGTCTATGAGACGGCTATGGCGGCCTTTGAGGCCGGGCGGCCCTTAAAAGAGGCCATCCTGGCTAATGGACAGGTTATGGCCCACCTGTCGCCCCAGGAGGTGGAAGCCCTGTTTGATTATGAGCGGCAGTTGGGCCTTTGCCCGCAGTTTGTAGACCGGGTGGCCCGCCTGACCGAGGCGGACCGGGCCAGAGATGAGGCCGAAGGTCAGGGGTGAGGGGTGGCGTTCCACAACGGCTGCAAGGCTCTATAATCCAGGAGGATAATCCCCTCCTGTTTCACAATCTCCTGGGCCTGGGGGGAGATAAAGAAGTCAAAGTCGGCCTGGCGCACCGGCCAGGAGGGCATCAAGGCTTGCAACTCGGCATTGCCAATGCCGGGGTGGATGGCCCACTCGCTCAGGCCGGGCGGCAGCTCTCGCAGCATGCGGGCATAATGGGCCGCTTTGCCGTCCGTTGGCACGTAGTAGCTGTCCATCAGGTCGTGGTCGTTGGTAGGGTAGCCCTGCTGCTGCAGCTTTTCGATAAAGGGCCGGCCGCTCACCCGCAGAGCCAGGCCGTACTCGCGGGCCAGCCGCACCGTCAGGTCAAACACCTGGGCGCGGCGGGTGTGGACGCTGCAATGGCTGTCAAGATGGGTGGGGCGCAGGCCGGCGGCCAGCACCAGCTCAATCTGGGTGCGATATTCCAGTTCCAGATCGGCCAGGTCAACCTGGTTTAAGAACTCGTCAATCCGGGCCTCGGTGTAAAAATAACCCGCTTCATCCACCAGCGAAGGCGTTTTATGCCGGCCCGCCGCCGGCCCCCAGCGATAGTAAGGCTGCTCGCTGACCGTAGTGAGATGAATCCCAAAGGGGATTTCGGGCGCTGCTTGCAGCAGATTGAGGGCATGCAGCCGCCAGGGACAGGGAACCATCAAGGTGCAGGAAGTGGCTAAACCTTCTTTGAGGGTGCGCCAGGTGGCCTCGTTGACGGCATGGCACATGCCAAAATCATCGGCGTTGACAATCAATAAGCGGGCGTCGGCCGGGTAGCCCAGCAGGGTGTTAGTTTGGCTCGGCTGTAAAAGGGTCATCGTTTAGCTCCGTAGGGGTGGTCTAAAAAGCGGCGTCGCAGCCTGACGGCGCGGCCTCACTCAAAAGATTGCCCAAACCGCTCGCGGTGGGCCACCTGGGCCAGCGGCTTGCGCTGCTTTTGGCCCCGGCCGCCAGGCCGGGCCGGATAGCCAAAGGGGATAATGCCCAGCACGTCCAACTCGGCCGGGATGCCCAGCAGCGACTTGACCTCGGCCAGGCCCATAAAGCCCACCCAGTTTGAACCAATCCCTTCTGACCAGGCTGTCAACATCATAGATTGGATGGCCCGGCTGGCATCTGAGACGGCGTACTGGGTCTTCTCTATCGCCACTACTATCGCCAGCGGGGCCTGGGCAAGGTATGGCCCGGAGCGGGCCAGGCGGCCCAGTTGGTGCAGCGTCTCGCGGTTTTCAATCACAATAAAATGCCAGGGCTGGCCGTTCATACTGCTGCCGGTCAAGCGTCCGGCCTCCACAATCCGCCGGATGGTCTCCGAGGGAACCGGTTTAGCCTGGTAACTGCGGACGGCTAAAACGGTGCGCACGGCTTCAAAAGTTTCCATCGGTTGTCTCCTGTAAAAATAGCCCTCACCCCCAACCCCTCTCCCCGCTCTGCGCGCCTTTGGCGTGGGA
>CAZDMM010000537.1:0-5675 GCA_964505845.1 uncultured Caldilineaceae bacterium | reverse complement strand
AGAGGTTGGGTCACGGTCGGCCGGCTCCAGGGAGCACCAGCAGACCGGCAGGTCGGTGGTTTGGGCAAAATCGGCCAGGAGGATAGATTTGCCATAGCCTCCCGGAGCATAAATGGTGATCAATCGCTGGCCTATCTCGACAAAATAGGTGAGCAAATTGAGCAAGCGGGGGCGCCGATGGATTAAATTTAGAGAAGGTAACCGAATACGATCTTCAAAAGCCATGGCGGTTGAATTTCATTGAGCAAATTGATTACAGGTTTGGGAGATTTGGAGGCTTAGAATACTCCATCAAAATTGCCTTTCTGTTTATTTCAAAAATAATCAGCTCTCACAATCTAATCTAAAATAAGGTGGCCTGGGTTAGCAGTGAAATATTACGGCCTGGTAGTTTTAGCAGCGTGTTTGTGGGGTGGGATTGGGGTGCTGGGACGTGGGGCGTTTCAATATGGCATGTCGCCCCTGGAGATTTCATTTTGGCGAGCAGCTCTGAGTGGTTGTTTGTTTGTGTTGCACGCTCTCCTAACCCATCAGTTGCGCTTGCGGCGCTGGCAAGATTTTGGCCTGTTTATCTTATTTGGTTTATTAGCGGTCAGCCTTTTTAACGCCAGTTATTTTTTGGCGGTAGAGCATGGCGGAGTAACACTGGCAACGATTATGCTTTACACGGCTCCGGCTTTTGTGACTATTGTATCGCGTTTTTTGTTTGATGAAAAGTTGTCGCTCTATAGAATCGGCCTGGTCTGCCTGACCATTGGCGGAATTGTTTGCATAGCCTTGTCGGGCAACGCTGAGGCTGTGCAAATCTCGCCCACCGCCCTGGCCTGGGGGTTGATCAGCGGCGCTACCTATGCCCTGTATTACATCTTTGGCAAATATATTTTGCCCCGTTACCCTACCAGTACCATTATGGCCCTGGCGCTGCCCATTGGGGCAGTGGGGTTGACCCCCCTGGTGACGTTAAAAAGTCACCCCTGGCCGGCCTGGGCCGCTGTAGCCGCTTTGGCCGTGATCAATACCTATCTGGCTTATCAGCTTTATTATGCCGGGCTGCGCCAACTGCCGGCCTCACGAGCCGTCCTGGTCGCCAGCATCGAGCCGGTAGTAGCCAGCTTTTTAGCCGCGCTTTTGTTTGGCGAGCAGCTTAACTGGCAGGGCTACCTGGGAGCAGGGCTGGTCGTCGGCAGCGCCGTAGCCTCGGCCCGGTCTGACCCGGCGGATTAGATTCTTTAATCTTAATTTAATCTTTGCTTCATTTTTCTTTAATCTTTCTCATTTATTATGAAGGCAACACTACAGTTAATCATAGTGTGAACCCTCCCTCCTAAAGAAAGACCCGTGTCGTGGCAGCACGGGTCTTTCCCCTTTTAAAGCCCGGTAGCTTAATTTAGGCAGAATGTTGCAGGGGTGAGGTTGACCTGATTGGACTCGCTTCTGGCCGGGTAACTTTTTGGGCAAAAGCCGAAGCAACAAAAAGGATTAAAATTATCCACAGCAAATCAGAGATGAACAGATGCAGCAGTTGCAGCCAGATGGGGGCCAGCAGCACTACATTCAAGGCCCCGGCGGCCAGTTGTCCCCCGTAGAGCAGCGTAAAAATTCGGCTAAAGCGGCGCGTCAGCGAGTCTGGCTGCTGCGCATTAATCACGCCCATCACAATAATAATGTAAGCGCCCACGGCCACTGCAATGATAGGATGAAAGAGGCGCAGCCGCACCAAAAAATGGGCCGTCGGCGAAAATTTTTGCTGCCAGCCCTCAGCCAGGGACGCTGCCGGAAACAGGGTGTCGCCCAGGGCGGTTACGGCCCCGCTGGCCCCTAACAGCAGCATAGCCGCCAGGGCCACCCCTACGGCCACCGCCAGGGCGCGCCGGCGGCCCCACCGCACCGGCCGTCCTCCCGCAGCCCACCAGGCCGTTAAGGCCAAGGCTCCTATCAAAAGAAAGGTATTGATCAGATGCAGCGCCCCCACTACGGCGCGGGTTGTTGAAGTATCCTGAGCAACCAGCTTAAACAGCACCAACCCTGCCCCCAGCAGGGCTTCGCTCACCATAAAAACCAGCGCCAGGCCCGCCCCCAGCCGCACCTGGCTCCCTTTGGCGTACCGCCGAAAGGCCCAGATTACTAACCCAATGACCAGCAGCAGGGCCAGCCCGCTGGTAAGGCGGTGGGTAAATTCTACTAACGTCTCCATTTGGGGCGTGCGGGGAAGCACCTGGCCGTTGCACAACGGCCAATGGCTGCCGCAGCCGGCCCCCGAACCGCTGGCCCGCACATAAGCGCCCCACAAAATAACCGCCAGGTTATAAGCCAAAACACCCCAGGCATATTGAGTAAACCTGTCTAACCTCAGCATCTCTAATCTCCAATGGCTAATTGCCAACCTCTTACTCTCTCTAAAACAAGCGTCCCTGTTGTGGAAGCTCAGGATAAACCACCGGCAAACCCACCAGGTTTTTGAAGCGGTTGCAACTGCCGGGAGAGTGGCCGGCATAATCGTTATTAAAAAAGCCGTAAATAGTGCTAACGTGTCCCAAATGCGGCCGCAAATATTCCCACCACCAGTTCAGTTCCGGGGTCACATCAAGCTGTTCTCGATTTTTATGTTCAAACCGGCCATGCTCTCCCAACCAGCGCAGATAAAGAAAATTTGTGGTCAGCCCGATTTGTTTGGGCAAATCTACATAATCAAGCGAGACCCAGGCCATTTGATGCGCTTTGAGCAGCTCGGCCGTTTCGGGAATGTACCAGGAGGGGTGGCGAAATTCTACCGCGTAGCGTAAATCAGCGGGTAGGGCGGCCAAAAAGTGGCCGACGCGGTCAAATTCGCCGGCGCTGAAACTGGGCGGGAATTGGATTAAAACTGCGCCTAACTTGGCCTCAAGCGGCCGCATAATTTCCAGAAATCGCTGCATTTTACCCTGGGCGTCTACCAGGCGCGACTCATGGGTAATTTCTCGCGGGGTTTTAGGGCAAAACTTAAATCCCTCCGGCGCAGTTATGGCCCACTGCCGCACCCGTTCAAGCGGCGGGACGCCATAAAAAGTGGAGTCTAACTCTACGGCATTGAAGATTTGGCTGTAATGAGCCAGGTAGCTGCGCGGCGGCATCCCGGCCGGATAAAAAGCGCCATCCCAGTCTTTATAGCCAAAACCAACCGTGCCCAAATACCAATCAACCATTAATGGCTCTCACCCCCAGTCACCAGATTATACTACATGAGTAATTGCTCGCCTAGTTTTAACAAGATGAGTGTTGGCTTGTTTAGTTCCGAGAACGTTATTTCTAATTTGTAAGAAGAGTTTTTAATTTTTACTTGCATTTTCCTTTATGTTGATGTAAACTAGGTCAATTACGGGATATTTAGCGTCCTATCCGAAACCCTCGGTGGATGATGTATAGCGAGCGATGCGTCATCGGTTGGCATGGGGATGCCAGCTTCCGGGTTTTTTGATAAGTTTATTGAGTAACATGTGATTAATCCCAATAGGAGTAAATAAACTTCATGGCAGCAGGCAACGGACAGGCTAAAGCTTTGGAATCGGTTCTGTCCAATTTGAAGAAGCGTTTTGGCGAGGACTCTATTATGAAGTTGGGAGAGGCTCAACATATGCAAGTTGAGTCTATCTCCACCGGTTCGCTCTCGCTTGATCTGGCTTTGGGGGTTGGGGGAGTGCCCAAAGGCCGGGTCATTGAAATTTATGGCCCGGAAAGTTCTGGTAAAACCACTTTGTGCCAGCACATCATTGCCGAAGCCCAAAAAAAGGGCGGTATTGCGGCGTTTATTGATGTAGAACATGCCCTGGATCCCATTTATGCCCAAAAATGCGGCGTCAATATTAATGATTTGTATGTTTCCCAACCGGATACCGGCGAGCAGGCTTTGGAAATTACCGAGGCCGTAGTTCGCTCCGGCGCTTTTTCGGTGGTGGTGGTTGACTCGGTGGCGGCCCTGGTCCCACGCGCCGAAATTGAGGGCGAGATGGGCGACTCCCATATGGGTTTGCAGGCTCGTTTAATGAGCCAGGCGTTGCGCAAACTGACCGGGGCCATCAAATCTACCAATACTGTGGTAATTTTTACCAACCAATTACGCCAAAAAATTGGGGTCATGTTTGGCAACCCAGAAACCACCACCGGCGGCATGGCCCTGCGCTTTTACGCTTCGGTTCGCCTGGATATCCGCCGGATTGAGGCCATCAAAGCCGGGGGGGATGTCATTGGCAACCGCACCAGAGTTACGGTTAAAAAGAATAAGGTTGCCCCGCCTTTTAAAGTGGCGGAATTTGATATTATGTATAATCAAGGTATCTCCAAAGTGGGCGATATTCTTGACATTGCCGTAGCTCACGAAATTGTAGAGAAGCGGGGGGCTTTTTTCTCATATAATGACACGCGTTTAGCTCAGGGGCGCGAAAACGCCAAAAATTATTTAACAGCCAATCCAGAGATAACCCTTGATATTGAGAACAGAATCCGGGGTAAATTTGGATTGCCTTTGCGAGATCGCGCCACCATTGATTATGGTTCGCTAACCCCGGTGAATGATGCGGCGGAAGCTACTGTCGAACGGCTAGAAGATTAACACACCCGGTACGGCTCAAAATGGTTCCAGCTAGCCGGTCGGAGTATCAGTAGACCCTAATTTTGCATTGGGGAAAGGCGACGCTCACTTTTTGGCTGTAACATTAAAGTGATTGCCGCCTGGTCAATTTGGCTCTATTGGGTATGGTTAAATGACTATCGAGAGGCACGAGTAACTT
The DNA here is from genome assembly GCA_964505845.1 of uncultured Caldilineaceae bacterium. Taxonomy (GTDB): domain Bacteria; phylum Chloroflexota; class Anaerolineae; order 4572-78; family J111; genus DSQQ01. The sequence goes on along the minus strand of CAZDMM010000537.1, from coordinate 912 downwards.
TTAATAACTTTGTCACAGCTTCCGAAATTTTGCTGATTTGAAACAAATGAGGGACTTACCGGACTGCTGAGTTCGTTCTGGATTTTAGGTCCACTAAAACTTATCTCTGCGTGATGTGTAACTGGAAAGTTAGTTGCTACAAATACCGGCCTATTTTATCTAACCTTACTGTTGGCTCCAAGTTTCAAACTTCTTGCAGACAGCCTGCTAACTTATCACAGTTAGGTTAATGATGAAATTTAGCAAAGGACATCGCCTTGTCCTCCTATTCCTTTAGGTATCAGGTAAGTCACATTCTTACTTAATAGGGGATAGATAGAGCACAAAATCCGTTTTGTGCTCTGCTTCGTTTTGGCTGGGGTAGGTTTCTGAACTTTGTAGATAACAGTACCAGTTGCCAGCGAGATAAATCATCTTTGTTTCAATAACTTAATTTCTGGTCGAGTCTGCTCAAGCTGTGACAATATTGGGTCACAGCTTTTTTTGTTTGAAGTATTGGCGCTATGGCCGGTATCATTACAGCTTTAAAAATTCAGGAAAGGAATAAGGAACGAGTTAACGTATTTGTAGACAATGAGTTTGCTTTGGCTATTACAGCCATGGCTGCGGCTACGCTGAAAAAAGGCCAATATCTGAGCGATGCCGAAATTGAACAGCTCAAAAGCGGCGACCAACTGGATAAAGCTTATGACCACGCTGTCCGTTATTTGGGCTTTAGGCCCCGCAGCCAGGCTGAGGTTGAGCGGTATCTGCGAGAAAAGGCTTACTCACCGGAAGTTATCGCTCAAACCCTGGAACGGCTACGCCAGCAGCAGTACGTGGATGACCAGGCTTTTGCCCAGTTTTGGCTTGAAAATCGGGAGCGCTTCAAACCACGGGGACGCCAGGCGCTGCGCTACGAGTTAAGGCAAA
>CAZDMM010000536.1:0-5683 GCA_964505845.1 uncultured Caldilineaceae bacterium | reverse complement strand
GCTTTTGTTACCTGACTTCCCTCAAAAGCAAAGAGTTCTGCGGAGTTCTAAATACCCATGCAACTTTCTCAATTATTAGAGGCGCTGCCTCAGTATAAACTTACCGTAGATAACGGCTCAAACCCTATCATCACCAAAATCACTACCGACTCCCGGCAGGTTGAACCGGGCGACCTCTTTGTAGCCTATCACGGGGTCAACCTCGACAGCCACCGCTTTATTCCCCAGGTGATTGCCCAGGGCGCCGCCGCCGTCGTGTGCGAATCAGCGAATGAGCGCATCAGCGAGTGGCTTGCCCGCCACTCACCAATTACCAATCCCCAATCTCCAATCTTCATCACCGTCCCCAACGGCCGCGAAGCCCTGGCCTATCTTTGCGCCGCCTGGCGTCATTTTCCGGCCCGCCGCCTCCAGATGGTGGGCATTACCGGCACCGACGGCAAAACCACCACCACCAACCTGTTGTACCACATTTTGCAGGCGCATGGGCGCAAAGTGGGTATGATCAGCACTGTCAACGCCGTCATCGGTCGCCAAACCCTGGAAACCGGCCTGCATACCACCACCCCCGACTCGCCTGAGGTGCAGCGTTATCTGGCTCAAATGCTTGAGGCCGGTACCGAGATTTGCCTACTGGAGACCACCTCGCACGGCCTGGCCCACCACCGCGTCACCGCCTGCGAGTTTGATGTAGCCATTGTCACCAACATCACCCACGAACATCTGGACCTGCACGGCTCGCTAGAGGCTTACCGCGCCGCCAAAGCCATGTTGTTTGAGTCTCTGGCAATTGGCCGGGACAAGGGTCTCCCCAAAACGGCCATTCTCAACTGCGATGACTGGTCTTTCGAATATCTTAAAGAAAAATTAGCCCCAACCGGCGCGGCCTGGCTCGGTTACAGCCTGGCCGGACGCCCGGAAGCCCACCTGACGGCCGGCGACGTGATTTACCGGCCAGACAAAACCTACTTCACGCTGCACTGGGGTGAGCGCAGTTTGAACCTTGAAACCAGGCTGGTGGGCGATTATAATGTTAGCAACTGTCTGGCCGCTGCGCTGGCTGCGCTGGAGGTTTTCAAAGTGGCCCCGACCGCCGTGCGAGAGGGAATTGCAGCCCTGGCCGGCGTCCCTGGACGCATGGAACGGATTGACGAGGGCCAGCCCTTTATGGCCGTGGTTGATTTTGCCCATACCCCCAATGCCCTGCGCCGCTCGCTAACGGTGGCGCGCACGTTAACCGGCGGGCGGGTGATTGCCGTGTTTGGCTGCGCCGGCCTGCGCGATGTAGAAAAACGCACCATGATGGGCCGCCTGGCCGCTCAATTGGCCGATTACACCATCATCACCGCCGAAGACCCGCGCACCGAAAATCTGGCAGACATCATCACCGCCACCGCCCAGGCGATGCTGGCCGAGGGTGCGATTGAGGGCCAAACCTTTGAACGAGTGCCGGACCGGGGCCGGGCTATTTACCGGGCCGTGCAGTTGGCCGGCCCGCATGATTTGGTGATTGCCCTGGGCAAAGGGCATGAGCAGAGCATGTGTTTTGGTTCGGTGGAATATCCCTGGGATGACCGGCAAGCGATGCGTTCCGCCCTGCGGGGCCAACCGCTGCTAACGCTGCCCACCGCCCAAAATGATGCGGGGATGTCTCGCTTCAGTTGAAAACAGGGTAGCAAAGGCATCCCCATGCCGCTTCTACCTTATATCAAAAGCTTCTACCTCTATCAAAAGGCCAAATCTTATGCGTAAACTCATACCCGCTCTCCTCATCGCCGCCTTTTTCCTCTTCCTGTTGGCCCTTTTGCTCGTCCCGCCGGCCTCAGCCCAGCAGCCCAACCCTCCCCCTAAAGGCTCACAACTGCCCCCGCCGCTTCCCTCCGCCGAGCCGCCTTCATCCGGCCTTAAGATTGACCCCCTTCTTCTCACTAAAATTGAGCCGCCTCTGCTAAAAAAGCTGCTGGAATCTAACGATGCGCCGGTTCCTTTCATCGTTTATCTCCAGGCAAAGGCTAACCTGGCCGCCGCCATCGCTGCTGCACCGGCCAACAGCCGGGGTATCGTTGAGCCGCTGGCTAAACGCAGCGCCATCGTCAGCGTGCTACAGCAAACGGCTCAAACCAGCCAGGCGGGGGTCTTGCAAACCCTCAAGCTTCCCATCTCCGGCCGGCCAGCCAGCGATATTCGCCCCCTGTGGGTTGTCAACGCGGTGGCGGCCACAGGCTCGCTGGACATGGTGTTGGCCCTGGCCGCCCGGCCTGACGTGGCAGTAGTCCGGCTGGATAAAAAGATAAAGATTGGAGATTGGAGATTGGTAAATAGTAACCTCCAATTACCAATCTCTAATTTGCCAGAGGCACGCCCAGCGCAATCTCCGTCTGAATGGGGCGTCAGCAAAATCCGAGCCGACCTGGTCTACAGCGCCCTGGGGCTAAATGGGGCAGGGGTGGTCGTCGCCAATATTGACACCGGGGTTGACTGGCAGCATCCGGCCCTGCAAAGCCAGTATCGAGGCTACACCGGCCCCGGCAAATTACCCCAGCACCTGGGCAACTGGTTTGACGCTACCCCCAATCCGGCCGCCTATCCCATTGACAGCAACGGACACGGCACCCACACGATGGGCACCATGGCCGGGACCAACGGCATCGGTGTGGCGCCGGGGGTGCGCTGGATTGCGGCCAGAGCCTTTGATAGCAGTGGGACAGCGCAGAGCAGTTGGCTGCACAGCGCCTTTCAGTGGGTGTTGGCCCCTAACGGCAACCCCGCCCTGGCCCCCGATGTGGTCAACAACTCCTGGAGCAACCCCCTGGGAGCCAGCGCCGAATTTGAGCCGGATGTGCAGGCTCTGCTCAACGCCGGGATATTTCCGGTCTTTTCGGCGGGCAACAACGGCCCGGATATCGGCACGGTGGGCGCACCGGCCAGCCTGGATGCAGCCTTTGCGGTGGGCGCCACCGATATTAACGACGAGGTCGCCCTCTTCTCCGGCCGCGGGCCGTCGCCCTGGAATAAAATCAAACCCGAAGTGACCGCGCCGGGTAAAGATGTGCTTTCTTCTTTGCCGGGCGGCGCTTACGGTGAATTCAGCGGCACCTCGATGGCTGCGCCCCACGTGGCCGGCCTGGTAGCCTTGATGCTGCAAGCTTCGCCCGCTTTAGCCAACAACCCCGGCCAGATTTCAAACGTGTTAACCGCCACCGCAGTGAGGCTGGGCAATCCCTCTCCTAACAACGATTACGGCTGGGGCCGGGTGGATGCCTATAACGCCGTCATGGCGGTGGGGCCTTTTGGCGCCCTGCAAGGCGCTGTAACCCAAGCCGGCAACAACCTGCCTATCGCCAACGCCAGCCTGCAAATTGTCCCCCACGGCGGCGGCCCGGCCATCCAGGCCGCTACCAGGGCCGATGGCGGCTACTTGCAGGGCTTAAGCGCCAACACCTACGATGTGACCGTGTCGGCCTTTGGCTTCTGGCCCACCACCGTATCCGGCCTGACCGTAGCCAACCAGGCCGCTACGGTTCAAAATTTTAGCCTCACCCCCAGGCCGGTGGGTACGCTGACCGGCTTCATCCGCGAAAACGGCTCCGGCAAACCGCTCACCGCCACCATTTCTATTGCCGGGACGCCCGCCCAAACCAGCGCCGCCGCCAATGGCAGCTATACCTTGAGCCTGCCCGAGGGCGTCTACACCGCCACCGTGGTAGCTCCCGCCCACCGCATTACCCAGGTGGTCAACCTGACCATCAACGCCGGGGCAGCTTTAACCCAGGACTTCTGGCTCAATCCCGCCCCCAGAATTTTGTTGGTTGACAGCGGCCGCTGGTACCAGGAGAGCCAGGCTGCTTATTACCAACAGGCCCTCACCGACCTGCTGTACCCTTTTGACGCCTGGGCCATTACCAAACCTTACCTGACGCCCAATGATGTGCCCGTTACCAGCACCTTAACCGCTTATGATATCGTCATCTGGTCCGCGCCGCAGGATTCGCCGGGTTATGTGGGGGCCGACGCCGCCCTCAGAGGCTTTTTGAAAGCCGGCGGCAAACTCATCCTCAGCGGGCAGGATGTGGCTTTTTTTGATGGCGGCGGCTCTATCCTGGGCAGCGCCGCCTACTTTACCAATTATCTTAAAGCCGCCTTTGTTCAGGAACAGTCTGATGTTTTCAGCCTGACGGGCCTTGCCCCCGGCCCGCTGGCCGGCTTATCGCTGACCCTCAACGGCGGCGATGGGGCCAACAACCAGGCCAGCCCTGATGTTATCGCCAATGCCGGCCCCGATTTTGCCCAATCGCTGTTAAACTATGGCAGCAGCCAGGACCTGGCCGGGCTGGCCACCGGCCTGTGTGTGCCCTATCGAGCCTTGTTTTTGCCCTTTGGCTTTGAGGCCATCAACAGCCGCACCGACCGCAGCCAGGTTTTAAGCCGCGCCCTGGGCTGGCTGCTGCAAGCGCCTGAGCCGGCCGGCTTTGATCTGACCCCCCTGGAGCTGACCAAAATCGGCAACTTTGGCGGCGCTGTCTCCCATACCCTGCGGGTGCGCAATACCGGGGCCAATACCGACACCTTGCGGCTCTCTATCACTCCCGGCGCTCCTTACGGCTGGCCGTTGGTAGCGGCCCCGCCCGCGGCAATCTCGCTGCCTTCCTGCCAATCCCAAACCATTACCATCTCTACCCGAATCAATGTGGCCAATCGCTGGCATATTTCAGATACTTACACCGTGACCGTCCAGTCAACCAACCGGCCGGCCTTGATCCAGGTAGCCACCCGCACCGTCAAAACGCCGGCCCCGCTGCTGCTGGTGGATGATGACCGCTGGGTTAGCTATGCCGCCGCATACACCCAGGCCCTGGCAGCCGATCATATCCCTTACGATTACTGGCAGGTGCCTAAATCATGGTCTGGGCCGGTTCCGCCCAGCCCGCCGCTAGACGCGCTGCAAATGTATCCTATGGTCTTGTGGTACATGGCCAATGATTGGTACCAACCCCTCACCACCGAGGAAGAGGATCGTTTGGCGGCTTACCTGCAAGGCGGGGGACGGCTGACCTTGAGCGGTCAGGATTACCTGTATGGGCTGCCCAACCACCGACCAGGTTCATTTGCCCAAAATTACCTGGGCATTCTGGCCCACACCGAAGATTACAGCAGCACCAGCGTAACCGGCCAGCCGGGCAACCCGGTGGGCAACGGGGTAGGCCCCTTCGCCTTGACCTTTCCCAACGGTTATGCCAACTTTACCGACGCTTTGACCCCCACCGCCGCCGCCCAGATTGCTACGGTAGGCCAGGCCGGTCAACCTAACAGCCTGACCAATGCCGGGACAAACTGGCACAGCCACTTTATGAGCTTTGGCCCGGAACTGCTCGCCCCCACCGAGCGGGCCAGGCTGCTGCAGCGCTCCCTGGGCTGGCTGAGCTGGCTGGGCCGCTCCACCGTCACACCAAGCGTATCGGCGTCGTTAGATGGGGCCAACCTCACTTACACGGCCACTTTAATCAATGATGGCTGGATTGACCTGCCGGCGGCGGTTTTTACCGCTACCTTCCCGGCCCAGGTGACGCCAGGGCCGGCCTCACCGGGCCTGATTTTGGTGATCGGGCTGTTGGTGTGGTGCGGCGCGTTGGCTCGGAATCAAGCCTGAGTATTGACTTATACCGCCAGCTTCGCTCCCGCTCTA
>CAZDMM010000535.1:2561-5692 GCA_964505845.1 uncultured Caldilineaceae bacterium | reverse complement strand
GGCACTTCAGGATTGATTGGCTACTCCTCGAAGAATAAGGAAGTGCCGGTCACTTGTTCTTAACATGAGCCGGACGGTTTAGCTTTCTGGAGGCTGGTTTGGAGAGATAGCCCCTGGATTTACAGCCAATTTTGCCCAAAATTGAGCCTCCGGGAAGCTTTTGAGATAGGCTCTTAGGTCGTTAGCGCCCGTCGCCTGAATCATGCTAAAATTCATTAGTTCTGCACAAATTCTGCACAATCTTGAGGTATTCTGGGAATAGCCTCAAAAATTAGATGGTTCTTTTGGAACAACCCATGCCGCCTGACCTGCCTCCTACCAACTATCGCCAAACCCGCCGCAATCAAGAAAGAACGCTGCTCATCCTGGTCATGGTCATGTTAGTAGGAGTCGGCGCCGGGTTGATTGGCCTGATTTGGGGCGCTAACGCGGCGCTGCTGGGTGGGCTGTGCCTGCTTGGCGGTGCAGGGTTGATCGGCGGCTTGTGGTTGTTGTTGAGCCTGATTCAAAAGCTGGTTGGTGAAAGGAGTTAGCCCATGTCAAAAACCTGGAAGATCATCATAGCGATTGTCATAACTGTGGTGGCGCTGGGCCTGGTAGGGGCCGGCGGGTTTGTGGCCGGCCGCAATTGGACGCTGCGAGCCATGAAGCCGCAGCCTGGCATGGCCTTCCATTTTGAAGGCCGCCCGCTGGAGCAAAACAGAAAACAACTTCTCCTGCTAAAACCCTTTGCCCAGGGATTTAAGCGGGACCGGGGGATGATGTTTGGTCCTGGTTTTGGGCCGCAGCCGGCCGGGATGTTTTTTGGCCCCTTCTTCCTGTTGGGCGGTTTAATCAAAGAGCTGATTAGCCTGGCCTTTTTGGCTTTGCTGATCAGCATGACCGTTTTCTTCTACCGGCGCTGGCAACCGGCCCTGGTTTATGCGCCGCCGCCCGCCCCGACCCCCCCAGAACCGGCCCGCTCGCAGCCGGGGGAGGCGTCAACTGAGGAGGCAGCAGCCGAGCATGGCCCCACCGCTTGACAATACAGCCCTGGTTCAAATTGAAAACATGACCAAAGTGTACCAGATGGGCGACATCCAGGTGCATGCGCTGCGCGGCGTCTCGCTGGCGGTGCAAACCGGCGAATATATCGCCATTATGGGGGCCAGCGGCTCCGGCAAAAGTACCTTGATGAACATGATCGGTCTGCTCGACCGGCCCACCAGCGGCACTTACAAAATTCGCGGCACAGAATCCAGCGCCTTGAGCAAGAACAAGCTGGCCGACCTGCGTAACCGTGAAATTGGCTTTGTCTTTCAGCAATTTAACCTGCTGCCCCGGATCAGCGCCCGCCGCCAGGTAGAACTACCCCTGTTTTACGCCGGGGTTCCCGGCCGCCGCCAGCGCGAGTTAGCCCTGGTGGCTCTGGCGCGGGTTGGGCTGGCCGAGCGGGCCAATCACCGCCCCGATGAGCTGTCCGGCGGCCAACAGCAGCGGGTGGCTATTGCCCGCGCCCTGGTAAACCAGCCGGCCCTGCTGCTGGCCGATGAGCCGACCGGCGCCCTCGATACCAAAACCGGGGCCGAAGTCCTGGCCCTTTTTGATGAACTCCACGCCCAGGGCTTGACGATTGTGGTGGTTACGCACGATCCAAAAGTGGCCCAGCGGGCCGAACGGATTGTCACCCTGAGCGATGGTCTTATCCTGAGCGATAAACGCAACGGCCATGCCCTGGCTGAACCGCTGCCGGAGGTGATCCATGAAAGCCATTAAGTATTCTCAGGTAGCTTTTGAAAGTATTGTAACCCACAAACTGCGGGCCATTTTGACCATGCTGGGGATCATCATTGGAGTGGCGGCCGTGTTGACCACCATGGGTATTGGGCGAGGGGCGGCCGCCAATATCACGGCCAGGATTCAAAGCCAGGGCACCAACTTGCTGACCATTAACCCGGGGGCCAGCAACAGCGGCGGGGTACGGGGAGAAAGCGGCTCGATCCGGACGCTGACCATGGGGGATGTTAAAGCCCTTATGGATACCAAACTCCATCCCGCCCTGGCCCTGATTGCGGCGGAATACGGGGCCAACGCTCGCCTGGTCTACGGTAACACCAACAGCCAAAACCAGGTTACCGGTATTACAGCCCACTATGCCCAGATCCGCAATTTAGAAATTGCTTCGGGCCGCATGCTCACCGAAGAGGAAATTAATCAGCAAAGCCAGGTGGTTGTGGTGGGTTCAGCCCTGGCGTCCGACCTGTTTGCCGGCGAAAATCCGGTAGGGTTGAGCCTGCGCATTAATGCCCAGCCTTTCCAGGTGGTTGGAGTGCTCAAAGAGCGAGGTGGGTTTGGCCGGAGCACCCCCGATAACCAGGCTTACGTGCCTATCGGCGTGGCTCAGGGGCTGTTGTTCAACGCCCCCCGTTACCGGGGCGAGTATACCGTCAGCGGCGTCAGCGTTCAGGTAGCCAGCGCCGACCAGGTAGAGGCCGCCCAGCGCCAAATTGAGACCACGCTGCGCCTGCGCCACAACCTCAAAACCGAAACCAGCAACGATTTTACCATCTTCAATCAGGCCAGCTTGCTGCAAACGGCCTCTGATATTTCCCAAACTTTAACCATTTTCCTGGGGGCTATCGGGGCCATCAGCCTGCTTGTCGGCGGGATCGGCATTATGAATATTATGCTGGTATCCGTCACCGAGCGAACCCGTGAAATCGGCCTGCGCAAAGCCATTGGCGCGCACGACAGCGATATCCTGCTCCAATTTTTGATTGAAGCCCTGTTGTTGTGCTTTTTGGGCGGACTCATCGGGGTTGGCCTGGCGTATGGCCTGGCCGCGCTGCTGTCCCGGATTCCCTCCTTTACCTTTAGCGTGGTCATCCAGCCCGACTCCCTGGTGTTGGCTCTCAGCTTTAGCCTGTTAGCCGGGCTGATCTTTGGAATTTATCCGGCCTTGCGGGCCACCCAACTTGATCCGATCGAAGCGCTGCGCTCGGAATAGTTGACAATTGGCAACTGTCAGTTAGAAATGAGGTAATTTTAATGAAGAGTAAAAAACTGTGGATACTGCTTGTCCTCCTGATCGCTCTGGCCGGGGCCGGCTTTTATTACCGCAACACCTTGTTTCGGTTAGTCGGGCGGCAGAG
>CAZDMM010000535.1:0-2551 GCA_964505845.1 uncultured Caldilineaceae bacterium | reverse complement strand
CGCCCAGGCTCAGGCCGCCGACGAAACTCAGAGCACTGTTGCCATCCGGCCGGCTGCCGACAGCGCCCAGGTTAGCGCCGCCGGCAACATCGCCCTGGCCAGCCAGCAGGTGGTGGTTTTGCAGACCGAGGGCATCATCACCCAGGTGCTTGTTAAACCGGGCGACCAGGTGGCTAAAGGTGATTTGCTGGTAGCTTTGGATACCACCAGCCTGGAGCGAGCCGTCCGGCAGGCTGAATTAGACCTGGCCGCCAAACAGGCCGAGTTGGACAAGCTGGTGCAGCCGGCCGCCCCAGACGAGGTAGCCGCCGCGCGGGCCAGCCTGGCTTCGGCCCAGGAGAAGCTGGCCGAACTGCAAGCCGGGCCAAAGGCCGCCGCTCTGGCCGCCGCCCAGGCCGCCCTGACCGCTGCCCAGGCCAGTTATCAAGATTTAGTGGCCGGTAAAAGCCAGGCCGAACTGACCCAACTGGCCGCCGACATGCACAAGGCGTACATCACCTTGCAGAACGCCCAGGAAGCCTACAACAAGATTGCCTATCGAGGGGATATCGGCCAGACTCAACAGGCCATAGATTTGCAGAATGCCACTATTGATTATGACACGGCCAAAGCTGCCTATGAACAGGCTACCGCCCCCCCCACCCAGGGGGATGTGCAAACCGCGCTCAAGGCCATCAAAGAGGCTCAGTCTCAGCTAGAATCTTTGCAAACCACCAAAGCTGACCTGGCCGCAGCCGAGGCCGAGGTAGCCACAGCGCAGTCAAACTTGTCTACCTTGCTCAACGGCCCCACCGAAGCCGAGCGGCGGGCCGCCGAGGTTGCGGTGAAACAGGCGCAGCTTAGCCTGGACGAAGCCAAAGAAAAACTGGACCAAGCCCGCCTAACGGCCCCCAGCGCCGGCACGATCATCACCGTCAGCGTTGAGGTGGGGCAGCAGGCCACCGCCGGCCTGAACGCCCTGAGCCTGGCCGACCTCACCGCCCTGGAGCTAACCATTAACGTGGCCGAGGTGGACATCCCCAGGGTTAAGCTGGGACAGCCGGCCCAAATTACCATTGATGCCCTGCCGGACCAAACTTTTAGCGGGGTGGTGAGCCGCATCGCCCCTTCCAGTACCTCCGAAGGGGGCGTGGTGAATTACGCCGTCACCGTCCGGCTGCATAATCTTGACCTGGCCGACGTGCGCCCCGGCATGACCGCCGTAGCGACCATCGCCAACAAAAACGCCGAGGTAGGCTGGCTGGTGCCGACCAACGCCATCAAGGAATTTGAAGGGGAAACCACCGTAATGGTGGTGCGCAACGGCCAGCGCACCCCGGTAAAAGTTACCAAAGGAGCCTCGCAGGGGGAGTGGACCGAGGTACATTCGCCCGATCTCAAGGCCGGTGATGAGGTGGTGGGCAAAGTCTCCTCATTTCTGCAGCAGCAAAATAACTCCGGCGGTGGTTTCCGGGGGCCGTTTGGCCCGCCGCCCAGATAAGAAGGAATTACAGCTATAAGAAGGCATGCAGTGAGGTTGGCTCATGTACAGCACAAGTGCAAAGTGACCGGCACTTCCTCATTCTTCGAGGAGTAGCCAATCAATCCTGAAGCGCCGGTCACTTGTTCTTAACATGAGCAGTGAGGTTATAGATGCGTAGTTTTATCACTTTACCCTTTAAAGGTCAACGGTTGTGGCTGGCCGGGCTGGCAGCTCTATTGTTGGGCGGGCTTATTCTGTCGCCCACTGCCGCCGCCCAAGGCGGTGAAACCGGCCTGGTAACGGTTGTGGCTCAAACGCTCAATGTGCGCAGCGGGCCGGGGCTGGCTTATCCGGCCTTTGATACCCTCAAACAAGGCGACCAGGTTCCGGTGATTGGGTACGATGCCGCCAGTGGGTGGTGGCAGGTGAAACTATACTATGGCAGCACCGGCTGGGTTAGCGGCGGGCCAGAATATGTGCTGGTGAGGGGTGAGGCGGCAGTTTTGGCGGCCTCCACTGCGGCTCCCCAAGCGCCGGAGGCCCTGCACCCGGTTTCACCCTCACCGCCGGGAACGCTTGTTTTCCAAACCGTTAGCGGCGGCCCCATCTACGCCATTAACCCGGATGGCGCCAACCTGCGCTATTTAACCACCGGCATGGACCCGGCCCTCTCGCCCGACGGGCAGCGGGTTGCCTTTACCCGCTGGGATAATCCCCAGATGGGGGCCAAGGGCAGCTTATGGCTGATCAACGTGGATGGCAGCGGGGAGCGTCGCGTGGCCGAGAATATTTTCCAGCCCAAATCGCCCACGTGGTCGCCCGACGGAACTCAAATTATTTTGAGCATGACCTACGGCGAACACCTGAGCGCCATCCACAAGTGCGCCGGCCAGTTGCCTCGCGGGGCCACGGATGTTACCATCAAACGAGAGGGGAAGTCTGATATTGTCTTTTGTTTTACCATCTTGCCCGACCCCGATTGGGGCCTGCGGCGGGTTACTGTGGCGACCGGCCAGTCTGAAGACCTGAATTATGACACTAATTCTATCTCCCCAACCTGGGACCCCGCCAACCCGCAACGGGTTGTTT
>CAZDMM010000534.1:0-5697 GCA_964505845.1 uncultured Caldilineaceae bacterium | reverse complement strand
CGCCGCCCGTATCCTGGCCGCAGCCGATGTCTATCAGGCCCTCACCGAACCCCGCCCGCATCGTCCTGCTTTTAGCGCCGAAGCCGCCGCCGACGAAATACGGCAGGAGGTGCGGGCTGGGCGACTCGATGGGGAAGCGGTCAACTGTGTGCTGGCGGCAGCGGGGCATCGAGTCCCGCCAGCGCAGCGTGAACGAGTCGCCGGTTTGAGCGAGTGGGAAATTGAAGTTTTGCGCCTGCTGGCCCGCGGCCACTCCACCAAACAAATTGCCGAAATATTGGTCATCTCCCCCAAAACCGCCGATCACCACATTCAACATATCTACACCAAGATCGGCGTCTCTACCCGCGCCGGGGCCACCCTCTACGCCCTGGAGCATGCCCTGCTGATTGAAAACAGGTAATTATTCACCTCCCCATCAATTCGGACATCCCAAACCACCGACCGCTGACCGCTGCCAGAGCAACATTGGACAAAATCTGGCGGTCAGCGGTCTGCCGTTGGCGGTCCTTCAAGCTCATAGGAGTTGGACAGGTGAGAGGTGACAAAAATAGGGAAAACTCCCGATGCGCCGCCGGCTGATTGGGGCTAAACTGTCACCAATCAATCAAAAACGCGGCGGGGTACCCCCGCCCTATTCAATCATCAGGAGAAAAAACGATGTCAACCACAGAAAACAAAGCCATCGTCCGCCGTAACTTTGAAGATGCCTGGAACAAGATGAACCTGGCCATCGTGGATGAGCTTTTTACCCCTGACTACATCGGGCGCTTTGCCGCCCATCCCCAGCCGGTGTCCGGGATCGAGGCGTGCAAGCAGTTCATGTCGGGGTACTTTGTGGCCTTTCCCGACGCCCACTTCACGATTGAGGACATGGTGGCCGAAGGCGACAAGGTGGTGGCTCGCTGGACGGTGCGCGGCACCCACCGGGGCGTCCTGGCTGGCATTCCCCCTACCGGCAGGCCGATAACGGTGACGGGCATGTGGATTCTCCGCATCGCCGGCGGCAAGATTGCGGAGCAGTGGGGCATCAACGACACCCTGGGCCTCATGCAACAACTCGGTGTTGTCCCGGTGAGGGGCTGATAAGTTTTGACATTCGAAATCGGTAATTAACGCTGGGAGGTTAGAAGAAATGAATACTACAGTTATGTCACTTTCTGAAACAACAACTTCGGCTGAGGCGTTGACCGATCTTTCGGCCTCGGCCCTGGCAGCCATGATTGCCCGGGGTGACGTTTCCGCAGTTGAGGTGGTTGAGGCCCACATTACCCGGATTGAGCAGGTCAACCCAAAGCTAAATGCGGTGGTAGCTAAACGTTACCAAGCCGCTCGCGCCGAGGCGCAAGAGGCCGACCGGCGCCGGGCCAGGGGTGAGCCGCTTGGGCCGCTACACGGCGTTCCCGTCACCATCAAAGATGCCTTTGATACCGCCGGGGTCGTTTCAACCGGCGGCGTCACAGGCCGGGCGAAATATATACCGGCGCAAGATGCGACGGCCGTAGCGCGGCTGCGGTCTGCTGGGGCCATTATTCTGGGTAAGACCAATTTGCCGGAATTCTCGCTGGCTTTTGAGAGCGACAACCTGGTCTATGGCCGGACGAATAACCCCTACGACCTGGCGCGCACGCCGGGTGGAAGCAGCGGCGGCGAGGCGGCCATCATTGCCACCGGCGGCTCACCGTTGGGTTTGGGCGCCGACGCCGCCGGCAGCTTGCGCGTACCGAGTCACTTTTGCGGCATTGCTACCATTAAACCAACCAGCGGCCGTGTGCCGCTGACAGGCGCTTTGCCGCCGGCCCTGGGGCCGACCGGCTCTCTGTGGCACGCCGGCCCGCTGGCCCGGCGAGTGGAGGATTTAATTTTGGCCCTGCCCCTCCTGGCCGGCCCGGATTGGCATGACCCCCTCGTACCGCCTATGCCGCTCGGCCGGCCCGGCGAGGTGAATCTTAAGAAGCTGCGGGTGGCCTTCCACACCGACAATGGCGTCATGTCGCCCACTGCTGAAACGGTGAATGTGGTTCACCGTGCGGCCAAGGCACTGGCCAGCGCGGGTGCGGTGGTTGAGGAGGCCCGGCCAGGCGGCATCGAGCAAAGTTATGAACTCATCGTTAGCCTGTTTGCCGCCGATGGCGGCGCGGGCTTACACATGCTGCTCCAAATGACCGGAACGATAGAGACACACCGGCTGCTCCAGCGTCTGGGGCAGCTCTTGCACCCCCTGGCCGCAGAGACGTCGACGCAGTTTGCCGAACTGATGTTACGGTGGGACATGTTTCGGAGCGCAATGCTGGCCTTTATGGAGCGGTATGATGTCATCATTTGCCCGGTCAATGCCTATCCCGCCATGCTGCATGGGACTACTTTTGACGATGACAAGCTGCCCGGCTTCAGTTACACCATGACCTACAACCTCACCGGCTGGCCGGCGGTGGTGATACGTGGGGGAACGTCGCCGGAAGGCTTACCCATCGGGGTGCAGATTGTGGCCCGCCCCTGGCGTGAGGAGGCGGCGTTGGCAGTGGCCCAACACCTCGAAACCGCGTTAGGCGGCTGGCAGCGTCCGCCTCTGTAGCCCGGTTATACGTGGTTGTGGTATACTCGGTGGATGCCAGAAAAACAAACCAGAATCCTTTTTACCTCCATCGCCGCAGCCCAGGATCGGACGCCCTTTTTCATTGATGAAGAGGGCGTCGGCGTCTGGCTCAGTACGGATAACCCCACCCTGATTGCGGGCATGACCGTTATCACCACCCACCGGGATGCCATTCACCTGCCCAGCGTGGAAAAGAATGGGCTGCCCCTGGCCCCAGGTTTGGTGGCAGAGTTTGTCCGCCGCGCTAAGGCTATCGGCCTGACCGACCTTCGACCGGCGCGAGGCTATTGGACTCTTTCTGAAACGGGAGAACTGCAAGCTGAGGAAGTTTTGATTGCTTGCAGCGACCGGCCGGTGGGTCACGCTCACCTGTTAGAGCTGGCCCGTTTTATTCTGGCAGCCGGCAACCAGGATGCCGTCGCCTGGGAAGAGGGAGGGCAGGTGCGGCATCTCACGAGTGTTGAATTTCAAAATCGGTAATATTATGGAAGGTTGGAAGGATGGAAGACTGAATACAGAGGTGGCGTCCAACCTTCCAGTCTTCCAGGTGCAGTCCCACATTTTGTTGTCAAGCTCTATCACCGATAAACTTTTACTCCGGTTTAATGGTGCGCCAGGCCACCAGGAATAGCGCCACCAGAATGGCCGTCCACAGCCACAGGGGGGCGCTGCTGCCCAGGGCTTGAAACATGGCAAAGCCGGCCAGCGGCGCCACCACATTGGCGGCGCTAACCAGCCCGGCGCTGGCCCCCAACATTTCGCCGCGCTGTTGGGCCGACACGCGCTTGGTAATCAGGCTGTTGAGGCTGGGCTGCAAAATACCCCCGCCAATCGAAGCCGGGATCATTGCCGCCAGCAGCCAGACTATCCCGGCCCAGCCGGTGTTGGTATCCTGCGGCAGGCTGACCTGGGCGTTGATGCGGCTGAGAGCCGCTTCGCCGCCTCTGGTTGCTTCGTGTAGTTCGGCTTGCAGCTCGGCCCGCGAGTACCAGGGCACCGGCTGCGAGGGGGTGGCAGCCGTAAGACCCAGGCCCAGGGCCATCAAAATCAGTCCGGCATAAATCAAGCGGCGTTCTCCCCATTTGCGGCTCCATTTGCCGATCAATCCTCCCTGAATGGCTACAATAATAATCCCGACAAATACAAAGACCAGAGCGTTGCCGGAGGCGTTCAACCCCAAACGGCTTACGGTGAACAGGGGGATGATATTCTCAAAGCCGCCAAAAGCAAACTGCTGGCTTAAGATAAGCATGAACAAAATCCCGACGCGGGGATGCGCCAGCGCCTTGAGCAAGGCATCGGGGGAAAAAGCGTGGCGGGCCCCGGCTTGACTGCGCTGGCCGGGCTGGTGGGTTTCGGTGAGCCAAAAAGCTGTCAGCATAATGGAGAGCAGCGAAAAGCCGGCGGCAATAAAGGCCGGCACGCGGTAATCATTGCCGCTCAAAGCCAGGGAGACAAAGGCGATCACCGGCCCGATAATAAAGCCCAGGCCAAACGCGGCCCCGATGAGGCCCAAACCCTGGGTGCGAGTTTTTTCGGTGGTGCTGTCGGCAATCATGGCCTGGGCCGTGGCGATATTGCCGCCGGAAAAACCATCTATAATGCGTGAAATAAGCAGCATGACAAAGCTGTTGGCAAAGCCCAGAATCAGAAAGCCGATAAACGTCCCTACCTGGCTGATGAGCAGAATCGGTTTGCGGCCATAGCGGTCGGATAATCGCCCCAAAATCGGCGCGCCGATAAATTGGGTCATGGGATAAACCGCGTTGAGCACGCCAATCATCACCGGGCTGACCAGTAAAGCAGTGGCATAGAGCGGCAGCAGCGGGATAATAATGGTCAAACCCAGCAAGTCAACCATCACCACAAAAAAGATGGGGAAAATCTTTTTGAAATCCAGTTTTTCTTCGGCTGCGGGCGAGGCCGGTTGGGATAAAATTGTGCTCATAAAAATAACCTGTTTTTCTCACAAAAAAACCGACACCTCCGTGATGTCGGTTTTTGTGCAAAGTTAGAGGCTTATGCTGAGGGGATAGGGGATGAGGATAAGCCTATCCTCCGCACGTTAGCCGTTTCAAATCCGGCTGCGTCGGTTGCGACGACGCCCCTCCGCACCGTCCTCGGCCAATTGGCTTTCCGCGAGTTCGAGCGGCGCTGGTTCATAATTTGTGAGGGCCGCCTTCACCGCCGTAATGTGGCTGGGGTTGCTGCCGCAGCAGCCGCCCAGCATTTTAACATGCTGGTCGGCAAATTTTAGGGCGTATTCAGCCATAATTTCCGGCGTAACATCATACACCGCTTCCACCGTACCCTCCATGCGGGGCAGGCCGGCGTTGGGTTTGGCAATCAGGGTAACATCCGGGGCGGCGGCGCGCATGGCCGTCACCGCTTTAAGATTTTCTTCCAGGGTGCGGCCGCAATTGACTCCTACGGCCAGCACATTCATGGCCCATAACTTGCGCACGGCCTCTTCGGGCTTGACGCCCATCATGGTGCGCCCATGCATATCAAAGCTCATGGTTACGGTGACGGGCAAGGTGGTGGCCTTGTGCGCTCCGGCGATGGCGGCCTGCGCCTCCCGCAAATCGCTCATTGTTTCTACGTGGAGGCCGTCCACGCCGCCCTCGGCCAGGGCTGCGGCCTGTTCGGCAAAATATTCCACCGCTTTTTCGTAGGTCAGCTCGCCCATCGGTTCCATCAACAAGCCGGTCGGCCCCATGGAGCCGAGCACCAGCACCTCGTCGCCCGCCGCCTCGCGGGCCAGCGCCGCCGCCGCCCGGTTGATCTCGTGGGTCAGGTGGCCGCTGCCTTCCATATCCAGGCGGGGACGAGTCCCGCCAAAGGTGTTGGTCAAAATCGCATCGGAGCCGGCCTCGATGTAGGCGCGATAATGCTGCTTGACCGCTTTGGGGTTTTGGAGGTTCCACAGTTCTGGGGCCATGCCGGCCGGCAGGCCCATTTTTTGCAGTTGGGTGCCGGTGGCCCCATCCAAAATTAGGATGCCCGGCTGAGAGAGTCTTTCTTGTAAAGAAGGCATAGGATTGCTACCAATAATAATTAAAGTTTATCGAAAAAATACTCAGACAGGATTTACAAGATCA
>CAZDMM010000533.1:0-5702 GCA_964505845.1 uncultured Caldilineaceae bacterium | reverse complement strand
CGCTGAGGTAGCGCTGCCCCAGGCCGATAAGGGCATTGATGAGCGGGATGCCGATCATGCCCAGGGCTAGC
Organism: uncultured Caldilineaceae bacterium; assembly: GCA_964505845.1. GTDB lineage: Bacteria > Chloroflexota > Anaerolineae > 4572-78 > J111 > DSQQ01. The sequence continues at coordinate 5,631 of CAZDMM010000533.1, read as the reverse complement.
CAGTTGAGCCGGCCCACATCTCGATTGGGAATGGCGTGGTCAATCAGGTCACGGTAGAGTAGCGGCGGGATCAGGCTGAGGCCGGTAATGGCAAAAATAGTGACCAACAGCCCCAAAATTTTAAGCCGGTAGGGTTGGGCATAGCCCCACACCCGCCGCAGCAGCGCCCAACTCAACCGGGGTTGATCTTTTTTTTCATCGTAACTGAGGTAGGCCCACCAGCCCCCGTTGTGAAACATGCTTTTCTCTCGTATGATTATTTTGAGCGGGGATTAGGTGACACTTGCGCCTGCACGCAAGTGCAGGTGTTAGGAGATTTTTTCCTGTTTTCTTAATCCCCCAATCGCCTAATCTCCGCAAAAACTTTTCTGGAGATCTATCACTTAATGCGTGGTCAGCAATTTATCCACCGCCGCCGTCAGTTCGGCCAGGTTGCTCACCCGGAAAACGCCGGCAGCATAGGGCAGGTAGGCCAGCATGTCGCTGTCGCCGGTGCCCCACTGGCGCGGATGTTCCGGGTTCAGCCAGATGACGCGCTTGCTGCGGCGTTTGATTTGGTCCATCAAATCGAGCCGGGGGTTGTTATAATTGTTGCGGGCGTCGCCCACAAAAATAACGGTGGTGCGATGGTCAACCGTGCCGGCGTAGCGCTGCATCAGGGTGTTGAGGCTGTTGCCCAGGTCGGTGTTGTAGTAGCCTGGGTGCAGCCGGGTTAACACAATTTGGATGGCCGCTTCGGGCGGGTGTTCGGCAAAATCCTCGGTGATACTCTCCAGGTCGTCAATAAAAGCAAAGCTGTGGGCGCTGGCCACCTGGTCTTGCAGCTCATAAATCAGGTGCAGTAAAAACTCCACCACTGCCCGCATACTGGTTGAAACATCACAAACCAGCAGAAGCTTGGGTTTAAGGTGGCGACTTTTGAATTTTAGCTCCATCGGCACGCCGCCGTAGCGCAGGTTAGAGCGCAGCGTCCTTTTGGCGTCCAGGGTGCCGGTTTTGGCCCGTTTGCGCCGCAGGGCGACCCGGCTGCGCAACTGCGCCGCCAGACGCCGCACCTGGTCCCGCAGCAGGTCGGCCTCGCTTTCACTCAGGCTTTTGAAAGAACGGTGCATCAAATCTGCCGCCTGCTGCTTTTGCTGGGCCTGGTTTTCGGCCCGCTGGCGGGCCAGGGTAGCCCCCACATATTGGGCAATCTGCTCGGCCAGGGCTTCGCGGTTGGCCTGCATGCCCTCCATCAACTCGTCAATGGCCTGCTGGCTCATGCCCAATTCTTTGAGCAATTCCTGCAATTGTTCCATGAGTTCTTGCAGCAACTGTAGGCCCAACTGGCGCATCATGCGCTGCTGCATCCACTGCTGCTGGTACGGATGGTTGGCGTTAGGCAGCCCCATTTGCTGGCCGGCCTGGTCAAACTCCTGCTGGGTGGGGCTTTGGCCTTGCAGCAGCCATTGCAAAAGCTGCATCAAGCTGTTGATTTGGCTCTCCCCAGGCGAAGAGCCGCGCTGCTGCTGTCTGCCCTGGCGGCGCTCGTCCCGGCGCATCTGCTCCAGCAGCGCCCGCAGGGCCTGGGCCAGCAAATTCTTCTCTTCGGGGCTGAGTCCTTCGGTGAGGTTTTGCAGGGGCGGGCCGCCGCTGCCAAAGTAGAGCGGGAACATCTGGTCAAAAATGGGCCGGTCGGCGGCCTCTTTGACCAGGGTGGCCCGCAGAGAGTCCTGAAAATCGGCCCGATCCAGAATCCCCATGCATTTGGTAGCCAAAAAAGCGTCCTGGCTTTCGGCAATAGAGATGCGCACCCCGGCCGCTCGCAGCCCGGCAATAAAATCAACAATTCGGTCTTCCATCAGTTCCTCCTGGTGCGTTAAACGGTTGAACGTTTAACGTTTACCCAACAGCCGGTAATTGCTCAAATCATCGGGGTCAAAGCCGGCAGAGCCGGGTTTGGTGGCGCCGCCGTTAGCCCCGCGCCGGGCGATGGCCCGCTGCGCTCTGATGATATCGGTTTCGTGTTTGAGCAACACAGTCAGAGTGGTCTCAACGGTTTTCTCGTCCAAATGCCTGGCGTTCAGTTTGACCAGCGCCCTGGCCCAGTCAAGGGTTTCGCTAATAGAGGGGGATTTTTTCAAATCCAGGCTGCGCAGTTGATGCACCAGCTCGACCGCCTGGCGGGCCAGTTCCGGGGCCAGGTCGGGCACTTTTAGCCGGACAATGTTCAGTTCGGCTTCCACGTCGGGGTAGTCAAGGAAGAGGTACAGGCACCGACGTTTGAGGGCCTCGCTCAATTCGCGGGTATTGTTGCTGGTGAGGAAGACGGTGGGCTGGTGGGTAGCCTGGATGGTGCCCAGTTCCGGCACGCTGACTTGAAAATCGCTCAAGACCTCTAGCAAAAAGGCTTCAAACTCAACATCGGAGCGGTCAATTTCGTCAATCAGCAAGACGACCGGCTGGGGCGAGGTGAGGGCCTGCAGCAGCGGGCGCGGCAGCAAAAATCGCTCCGAGAAAAAGACTTCTTCCTCGGCGGCAATACGGTCGGCGGCCTCGCGCAGAGAGGTAACGCCCTGGATAACGTCTTGCAGCTTGTCGCGCAGCAGTTGGGTGTAAAGCATCTGCTTGGCATATTCCCATTCGTACAGCGCTTTGGTCTCATCCAGCCCTTCGTAGCATTGCAGCCGGATCAGGCGGCGGCCGGTGGCGGCGGCCCAGGCTTTGCTCAATTCTGTTTTGCCTACGCCGGCCGGCCCTTCGCTGAGAACCGGTTTGCCCAGTTGTTCGGCCAGGTAGACCACGGTGGCGATTTCGTCGGTAGCGATATACTGCTGGGCGGCCAGTTGTTGTTTGATTTTTGTGGTAGCATCGGACATTAAAATTGTTCTCCTATCGTGTGAGCGCACACAATCATCAGGGTTTAATTAGGATAAAGCCGGCCGGGGAGAAGAAAAATGGGGTTGTGGGAGTGGTGATGGTTTCAGTTGGGTTGAAGTATTATGATCGGGTGAAGGCAGATTGTCAAGAGAAGATTGGTAAGAGCCAAAGGCCCCTGGTAGGTTAGAGATTGGAGATTGATAATTACGAATCTCCAATCTCTAATCCCTGTTTCCCCGCCGGGTACTCAGCCACCACACCACCCCGCAACTGAGCAGCAGCACCACAGTGACAATCAAGCCCCCTTCCGGGCCAAACGGGCCGCCGGTCAACGCGTCCGGCCCCACTTCTATAAAGTTAAAAAGCGTTCCACCTGCCGGAGGTATTCCGCTAACGGCAAAGCCAAAGAGATTCCCCTGCGCCCAATTCCAGGCGGTGTGGAGGCCAAAGACGCCCCACAAGCCGCCCTCTGACAAGGCGTAAAGCGCCGTAAAGATGCCAAACAGGAACAGGTTCAATATGGCGATTGGGTTGAGGTTAGGATTGAAGGAGTGATAAACGGCAAAAGTAATGGCCGAGATGAGAATGCCCCAGCCAGGTTTATAGCGCGCCCCGATGGCCGGCAGCAGCCAGCCTCGGGCCAGGGCTTCCTCGGCCGCGCCTTGAACGCACCAGCCCAAAAATACCAGCAGCACCCCTCCCAGCGCAGCCATGCCCTGACGCTGCGGGTCATCCTCTTCAAAGGCCAGATACCCCAGAGCGCCGGTCAGCCCGATAGTGATCGCAAACATCACCAGGCCAACCAGCAGTCCCCGTAAATATTTTGGGATAACTCCCGGCCGCTCCAGGCCGATAGTCCACAGGGGGCGTTTTTCAAAAAAAGCCAGCCACAGCCACAAGACCAGAAAAATTGGCGCAAAGGATAAGACCAACAGGCTGACCAGTTCCAGGGGAGTATCAATCAGGCGGCTTAGTTGGTTGGAGGTGGTGGGCACAGGACTGGCCTGGCCCAACGTCGAGAAGGCTATAATCAAGAAGAAGGCCGGAAGGGCGCCCCCAACCTGGGCCACCAAAATAAACACAAAGCTTAATATCACGGCCAAAATCAGGTGAGGCAAACGCCGGCCGGCCCGAGCCAGGGTGAAGAGCCGGTTGGTGGGGTCAAGCAGAGGGTTCATGCCTGAGTCTCAACCTGGCCGGCCCCGGCCGGCATAATGGCCCCGGCCAGCACCGCCCCATCCAGGATCGCGCCGCTAAGGTTGGCTTCAGACAGGTTAGCTTTGGCCAGCACGGCCCCTCGCAAAATAACGCCGGATAGGTCGGCGCCATAAAGGATTGCGCCGGCCAAAAATGCCCCGGAGAGATTAGCCTGGCGCAAATTAGCCCGGGTGAGTTTGGCTTTGGCTAAAAAAGCGCCGGCCAGGTTAGCCTCGGCCAAATTGGCCTCAGCCATAAACGCTTCACCCAAAAAAGCGCCGGCTAAATTAACTTTAGCCACATCGGCCCGGGCCAGGTTGGCTTTTTCCAGATTGGCCCCGGTTAAATTTTTAGCGCCCCCCAGGCTGGCCCCGGCCAAATTGGCTTCAAGCAAAAGTGCGCCGGCCAGGTTGGCCCCCGGTAATTTGGCCCCCTTTAAGCTGGCCCGCCCCAGGTGGGCTAACCGCAAATCCACCTCGGCCAGGTTGGCTCCAATCAAGGTTGCTTCAAGCAAGTTAGCCATAGTTAACCTGGCGCCGGTAAGATTAGCCTGGGTTAAAATAGCCTGATGCAGATTAGCCCTGACCAGGCTGGCTGCTTCCAGGTTGGCCCGGCTTAAATCAGCATCTTCCAGGATCGCTTCACTCAAATCGGCCCGGTTTAATTGAGCGCCGGCCAGGTTAGCGCCGGTTAAAAGCGCATTATTCAGTTTTGCGCCGGCCAGGTTAGCGCCGGCCAAATCAACCAGGCTTAAATCGCGCCCGGCTAAGTCAAAGCCGCGCAGATCGGCCTGACCTCCATTGGCCCGCCAGGTGAGGGCAAGCTGATATTGTTGGTCAGGGTGAAGGTTAACCGGGCCTGCCGGTTCAATATTGGGGGTAGAGATGAGCATGGGTTGAAACGTTGCCTCCCTACAAAAGGGTACTCCCTTATACCTTACCGGAAAAAGGGGGTTTAGCCAAAAAATGGCCCAGGATTTTAAGATTCAGGGGCCAGATTCAAACCAAAAACAAACCTGGAGGTGGTACAATAGATTTAGATCGTTGTCTTCCTCCTTCTCTGTAGTTACTTTCTTCCATTTTCTATCCTCCTTCTCGCAAGAAGGGCGTTCCCCAGCCGGAACGCCCTTTCTTTTTGACAAAGCAGCAATTTCTCTTTACTATTGAGCGCGTCAATTGATCGGAGAAGTTATTATTAGCTGGACTTGCCGGGGAAAAAACAAACGAAGCCACCAGTCATTATCGCTGGATGGCTTCGTCAAAATGTATCAATATCAACTACCATCTGAATTATTAGGTTTTTACTACTCAATCTCTGTCATTTGGTCGCAGGCTTTTTTAGCCGGTCTGTACCCTCATTTTTACGGAACTCAGGGACAAAATCAACAAATTGATCCCAGCCCTCAAAAGCAACCAGGTCCCGCTTGTCTTTGGGAATAACATAGGGGCCATGCTCTGCGCCGTCGGAATGCATGTAGACGGTCATATCTTCCGAACCGTCATCTTCATGGCCCATGATGCAGCCTCGATCCGGTACCCCAGTCCGCACCAACTGCCCAAAACAAGAGAGACACGC
>CAZDMM010000532.1:4733-5704 GCA_964505845.1 uncultured Caldilineaceae bacterium | reverse complement strand
CCATCGCCGTCCACGTCGCCCCAGGCCAGGTCATACACATATTGATCGTTTGACCCAACTTCCTGGGGCGCGGTTGAAAAGCTGCCGTTGTCATTGATATAAATCTCAACCCCGCCGTGATAGTTCGTTTGATTGGGGTCGGGTTGGCAGCCCAGCGAGGTTTCCGCCGGCCTGTTGCCGACGGCCAAATCCAGGTCGCCGTCGCCGTCCACGTCGCCCCAGGCCAGACTGGTGGTTGTGCGGGCGGTGTCGCCGGGCCACAAATCGGGCCGGGGCTGCAAGGTTCCGTTCTCGTTGAGATAAAGCATGTTGGCTGCCCCGGACCAGACCGGGTTGACGGGGTGGGAGGTACAACTATCGGGGGTTAGCAGGGCATTGCCGGCGGCCAAATCCAGGTCGCCATCATTGTCCAGGTCGCCCCAGGCCAGGTCGAGAGCGGTGACATAGGTGTTGGGTTGGGCGGCGGGTTGGGGGAGAGTCTGGCTGGGGGAGGTGGGCAGGCCGGAGCCGTCATTCATAACGATGAAGGGCGCGGGAAAGTCGCCGACGCTGGCCAAATCCAAATCGCCGTCATTATCTATATCTGCCCAACCGACATCGTAGCGATAAAGAATGTTGGGGCTGACCCAGGCTGGAGTTGGTTGGATGTTTCCCCCGACATTACGATAAACTCTGATACCGTTAAACCATGTGCCCAGGGCCAAATCCAAATCGCCGTCGTTGTCTACATCCCCCCAGGTGGTGTTATCAATATAGGCGACATCGCTGATAATGGTGGTGGCGGTAAAATTACCGCTGCCGTCATTGGTATAAAGCTGGGTGCGGTCGCCGTTGCTCACCACCAGGTCCAAAGCGTCGTCGCTGTTGGCGTCGCCCCAGGCGACGCTGTTGGTTTCAAGGGCGTCGCTGCCCAGCGCCAGGGTCTCAAAACTGCCCCCGCCGAGATTACGATATAGATAGTCCTGGCCCTG
>CAZDMM010000532.1:0-4633 GCA_964505845.1 uncultured Caldilineaceae bacterium | reverse complement strand
ATTCCCCACGGCCAGGTCCAGATCGCCATTGCCGTCGGCGTCGCCCCAGGCCACGTGCAGGGTGATGGAGTTATCACTGCCCAGGGGTTCGGCCTCAAAATTGCCGCCGCCGAGGTTACGATATAGATAGTTTTGGCCCTGATTCCCCACGGCCAGGTCCAGATCGCCATTGCCGTCGGCGTCGCCCCAGGCCACGCTGTGGGTAATACTGGTATCTGCGTTAGAGATAACGGCCTCGCCGGCAATGGTTAACTGGCGCTGGTCATTCAATTGTAACAAATAAATGCGGTTAGCTTGCGGAGAATTGCTGCCGGTGTAGATGCCGTTGCCCAGGGCTAAATCCAAATCGCCGTCGCCGTCGGCGTCGCCCAGGGCCACGCTGCCGGTCGAGTCATCCGTTGAAAAAGCCAGCCCAAGTTCAAAGATGGGCAGCCCGTTCTGATCCAGCCCTTGATTTAAGAAGATTTTGGTGGTTGGCGAGCCAAAAGCCTCAGCCCCCACTACCAGGTCTAAATCACCATCGTTATCCACATCGCCCCAATCCAGGCTGGTGGTGCGGGCCTGCGGGTTGGGGGCAAACCAGTCGGGATTCTGGCGCAGCCGGATCGGGCCGTCGGCATAGGTGAGTGTCACCCCCAACCAGCCCCCCAGCCCCAGGGCCAGGCAAATAGGGAGTATCAAGCGTAAGACCAGACGATTTGGGTTAAGCATCCTCTCCTCCTTGCAAACCTTGAGAGTTGACGGCTGACCGTCGAAATACCTTAGAAACTGTCTGAAAAGCCGGTGGTTTAGCTTCCCGGAGGCTGGTTTCGCGGGAAGCTTTTCAGACAGGCTCTTGCGGATTATTGGCAGGTGACAGACAGCCTATGAGCCAATACCGCCTGTTTAATGTCCCTATTCTAAACTATGACTGTTCGGAGAGTGTTCGGAAATTGCCGGGCATGCAGGCAACCAGGTGAGAGGGGGGGGGGATGGGAGCCTGGCCGCAGCAAGCCGAGCCGGTGAGAACGCTTCAGAGCGCATAGATTTGCAGCCGCACAGCTTCGAGTAAAAGTGAGGCAAATGGGCAAAAGAGGATGAGGCTGAGGCAGCGGATTGTAGCATTTATCGGGCTAAAATCAAAAATCCGATAGAAACCTATTGGATTTTTGAAAGCCCAATTGTCAACGAATAAACGAATGTTCGGTCAGGAGTGGATGAGTTTCTTTCCAGTGTGGAGGTAAAAATTAATGGCTTCTTCCCAATCCTTGAGGTTGTGGGCGTACATGGCCTCAATCGCTTTTTGGTTGATGGCCGCGCCGAGTTCGTTGAGCGCGGTGTAGGTATAGGTTATGTCAGCCTGGGTGGTCTGAGCGGCGGCAGCTTTCCGGCATTGCACGGTGATGCGCCACAATCGGTTAGGGGTAAAAATGGTGTATTCGATGAGCGCCTCCGCCGGAGCATACCGCGAGACTGTCCAAATATAATCCGGCTCGCCGTGCCCATGAGATTTAGTTTTAAAGACCATGTAAGCTTCGATATTGTCGGCCTGGCTGTAGATGATCTCCGGCTGCCAGCCTGCGGCCCATTCCATCTCCTTGATGGGGCCAAAGAGGGGAAATACTTTTTCCAGGGGGGCATTCAAGGTAATGGTGCTTGTCCTTGAGACACGTTTTGATAGTTCCATGACCGGCCTCACTTCTGAGCCATTAAAACAACCTTAAAGGGATACAATTCCGCCCGCATCACCCCCCGGATCACCGCCGGGTCGTTGTTCATAATCTCGCGGGCGGCCTCTTCAGTGTCAGCCTTAAAGATGGTGATGCCAAAAGTGCTTGCATCGGTGGTCAGGGTGCGCCCCACAAAAATGGCGACTCCCTGCTCGGTCAAATTCTTTAAATAATTGAAATGGTTAGAGATAGTCTCGACTTCTTGCGGGGTCGGCCCTTCGGTGAGCATGCCCAGGCGGGTTGCTTGAATTTTGTAAAGATATTCTGACATTTTAGATATTTGTCCTTTCAGCGAGTCAGCGAATAGGCGAATGGCGAACTATGCTGGTGATTCGCCATTCGCCATTCGCCATGCTTATCGTCTAATTCCCAAACGCTCGCCCTTTTCCACAAAGGCCTTGAGCCGCACGCCCAGCAAATCCTGCCAGCCGGCGTTGTAATTGGCCTGGGTGTCGTCGCCTAGTTGGCCCACCGCTTGGTGTGAAAATTTAAGCAGCGTAGCTGCCCCCTCATTTTGGGGTTCAAGGCTGAAGGCAACCACACTGTGGATGGCCCCGGCCATGCCAATAGGGCCGGTTAATTCCAGGTGTTGATTCTTCTTGACGCCGGTTACGGTCGCCCACAAAGCCCCATCTCCGTTGCTGTTCTGCTCATAAAGCCGGCCGCCCACCTGGGGTTCAAGGATGATCGCCTGGGGCGAGTCGGTTAACAAATAAGGCGCGCCCCACCAGGCCGAAACATCCTCCGTCAGCGCCTGGAAAACTCGCTCGGCCGGCGCATTGATGCTGATCTCCTGTTCAACCTGCATACTGCGCAGCAGGATTTGTCCATTGGGTTGACTTGCCATCGTTTTTTCTCCTTTTTCTTCAATAAGTTGTTTTAGATTCAATAACGAAGTGGCCCAGCGCGCCTCGTAAGGACGCAGCCAGCGCTCGTAAATTTGTTGCAGCGGCACGGCGTTGAGATGATTCCACCGCTCGCGCCCGTGCGGCCTGATGACCACCAGGCCGGCCTCCTCCAGCACCGAGAGGTGTTTCATCACTGCAAAGCGAGACAGCCCATCAAAGGCGTCGCACACCTGGCCGGTGGTGCAGGGATGCTCTTTGAGCAAATCCAGAATGGTGCGCCGGGTAGGGTCTGACAGGGCTTTCCAGATGGGGGTTAACTCATCTTCTTGATTCATTCTGATTTCTTTATGTTACTTATTAGTTACGTGACTAAATAGTAATATAAATTCAGAAATTTGTCAAGAGGGAAAGTGGTTTCTCTCAGTTATTGCAATGATACGTTCAGCAGTTGGTCACTTTTAGAGACAATGCTATTATTTAGGGTAGTAATTCCTGGTCAGGTGATGCTTTGCTATGCCGTCAAAGTTAGAACAGGTTGACCAACCCACCCGCTTTGTGGGGAGAGCAACGGAACTGAGCGAAACCAGGCACATCCTGAAAAACCCGGACTGCCGCTTGTTAACCCTGGTCGGGGTGGGGGGGATTGGCAAAACGCGCCTGGCCCTGCAGCTTGCCAGGGAGCAGCAACAGGCTTTTGCCGATGGCGGCTGGTTTGTCAACCTGCAGCCGCTCCAATCCGGCAAACAGATTGTCTCGGCCATTGTGGATGCGCTGGGGGTGGTGCTATCTGGTTACGACACGCCGGAAAACCAACTTTTGCAATACCTGCGTGATAAAAATTTGCTACTGCTGTTGGATAACTTTGAGCATGTGCTGGATGGAGTTGAGTTTGTGACGCAGCTCATCCAGCACGCGTCGGCCGTCAAACTGTTGGTGACCTCACGCGAAGCCCTGAGCCTGCCGGAGGAGTGGTTATACCCGGTCGAGGGCCTCTCTTTTCCCCCCAGCCACCAGGCGGATAATGTCGAAGCCATGACGGCGGTAGAATTATTTGTCGAGCGGGCGCGCCAGGTATCTCCCACTTTTTCTCTGGCCGACAACCAGGCCGGTGTGGTGCGCATCTGCCAGCTTGTGGCCGGCCTGCCTCTGGCCTTAGAGATGGCTGCTTCATGGACCAAAACCCTGCGCTGTTCAGAAATCGCAGCCGAAATCCAGCATAATTTGAATTTTCTAACCTCAAATCTGCGGCATGTGCCGGAACGCCATCGCAGCATGGCGGCCGTTTTTGCCCAAAGCTGGGAACATTTGACGCAGGGTGAACAGGCCTTATTCAAGCGGCTGGCCGTCTTCAAAGGCGGCTTTCAGCGTGAAGCTGCCGAAGTCATTGCCGGGGCGTCTTTGCCCCTGCTGTCATCCTTACTGGATAAATGTTTGCTCCGCCGCGAAGCCGGGGGGCGCTACCAGATTCATGAGCTGCTGCGCCAATATGCCAGCGGCAAGCTGGCTGAGGTAGAACTGGCCGCCTTAACCGAGGCGCACTGCCGTTATTATTGTGACTTCCTGGCGCAGCGAAAATATGGCCTGGTCGAGCGTGAGCAGGTTAAGACCAGCCTGGAAATTGAAGGGGAACTGGAAAATATCCGCATCGCCTGGCAGTATGCCGTTGAGCACAAACAGGTTGGCGCTCTCAAAAAAGCCGCCGCGTCCTATTTCTTTTTTTGCCAGATGCAGAGCCGCTACCTGGAATATGTGGATGCTTCAGGGCTGGCGGTGGAGGTTCTTGAAGCCGCCGCCAACTGGCCCGGGTTAGCTCAAGTCCTTGTTTTTCGGGGCTGGATGCTCATCAGGATTGGCCGATTTGAACTGGCGACGGCCGGGCTGGAGCGCAGTCGAGCCTTGTTTGAGGAGCTCCGGCTAACGGCGGAGTACGGCATGGGGTCACACCCCCTGGCTCCGCTGATTGTTCTCACCGTTATCCAGGGGGATTATGCCAGGGCGGTGGCCCTGGGTGAGCAGCTCAAACTAGTTCTTAGTCAATAGACTTTTGACGAGGTGACATAAAGATAATAAACTAAC
>CAZDMM010000531.1:0-5705 GCA_964505845.1 uncultured Caldilineaceae bacterium | reverse complement strand
TCTATCTCTTGAGACTCAACTTGAATCATCTGCCGGGCCGTTTCCAGGTCAAACACGGCCACCAGCGCGTCAAACAACTCACCGTTGCCGTTGGTTTGAAAGACCAGGCGGTTATCGCTGGTCAGGGCAAAACGGATGTGGGGATAAGCCAGGGCGTAGTGAGCGATGACCCGGTGAATATGGGCCGCTTCGGTAGCGTCGGCCTTGAGGAATTTGAGGCGGGCGGGCACATTGTAAAAGAGATTTACCACCGTGATGATGGTGCCGCCGGGCGAACCGGCTGCGCCCAGCGCCACCTGCTCGCCCCCTTCAAGGCGAATACGGGTGGCGGCGGCCTGACCTGCCGGGCGTGAAACCATCGTCAACTGCGAGACGGCGGCAATCGAGGCTAGGGCCTCGCCCCGGAAACCCAGGGTCAGCACGTGGCTCAGGTCATCCAGCGAGGTCAATTTGCTGGTGGCGTGGCGGGCAAAAGCCAGCGGCATCTCCTCCGCCGGGATGCCGGCCCCATCATCCATTACCCGGATGAGGCGTTTGCCCCCAGCCTGAATCTCCACCCGGATGGTTTTGGCCCCGGCGTCAATGGCGTTTTCCGCCAACTCCTTGACCACCGAAGCTGGCCGCTCCACCACCTCGCCCGCTGCAATTTTGGCCGCCACATCGGGCGGCAGCACACGAATAGCCACCCACACCTCTCCCAAAACGTTGAACGTTCAACGTTAGAACATTTGAACGCTATCTATTCTACCACAACCATAACCAGAGTGACAAGGTTAGCAGGGGTCTATCCCAAATTTTTGGCGGCCCGGTAGGTCAAGCTGACAGCTTGGCCTACATATCCTAAATTTTGTAACAGACCCGGTTGACACAACTTCTCCCTCTGGCTATCATGGCCGGCTATGATGAATGATTCCCCACAAAAACTGACCCATCTCACCCAAGCCCTGGAGCAAAACCCCACCGACGCCGCAGTCTACCGGCAGCGCGGCGAAGTGTATGAGCAGCAGGGCGATTACGAGCAGGCCATTGCCGATTACAGCCTGGCCTTACAGCTTGAGCCGGCGCAAGCGGAACTGCTCTACCACCGAGGTAATTTATATCGCCGCATGGGGCTGTTTGAAGTAGCCCTGGCCGATTTTAATACGGCGCTGGCCCTGGAGCCGGGGCAGCTTAAAAGCCTGGTGGGGCGAGGCAATACCTATTTTAAACTGGAACAGTATGAACAGGCTATCGCCGATTACAGCGCAGCTTTGCTGCTCGACCCCGCCTCCGTAAGCGCGCTGTACAATCGCGGCAAATGTTATGCGGCTGTTGAGGATCACCCCCTCGCCCTGGCCGATTTTGAAGCGGTTATCCACCTCAACCCCAATGACAGCGCGGCTCATTACAGTCGCGGGCTGGCCCTGGCTCACCTGGGCGATCAGGCCGGAGCCATCGCCGCTTTTAGTGAGGCCATCCGGCTTGACCCCAACGACGACCTGGCCTACCTGAGTCGAGCGGGCAGCTATGCCGCCCAGGGCCACACCGAAGCCGCCCTGGCCGACTTTGAAAAGGTGCTGGAACTCGACCCGCATGAGGCCAGGGCCTGGGCCGGGCGGGGGCTGATCCGCCTGGAAGCGGGGCAGGCAGAAGCGGCTTTGGCAGACCTTGACCAGGCCATCGCCCTGGCTCCCCATCAGGCCGAACTCTTTGTGGCGCGGGGAGTCGCTCACCAGCAGGCGGGTCAAACAGAAAAAGCGTTGGCCGACTACGCCGAAGCGGTGCGGCTGGAGCCGCACAACCCACGCGGCGCGTTTGGCCGGGCCGCGCTCTACGCGCAGCAAGGCGATCACGCCAGGGCAGTGGTCAACTTTAGCCAGGCCTTGCGCCTTGACCCGCAATTTGGAGCGGCCTGGGTGGGGCGAGCCCAGAGTTATCAAGGGTTGGGCGATGACGAGCGCGCCCTGGCCGACTATGGGGAGGCGCTGCGCTTGCAGCCTGGTGAGGCCGGCCTCCATTATAATCGCGCCCTGATTTACCACCGGTGGGGTCAAACCGAGTTGGCCCTGGCCGACTACGCCGCCGCCGCCCGGCTCAATCCCCACGACGCCGCCGCTCATTACAACCTGGCCTGTCTGTTAGCCGGACAGCAGCGCACGGAGGAGGCGCTGGCTCATCTGCGCCAGGCCCTAACCTTAAACCCGGATTATCAAACCCAGGCTCGCTCAGACCCCGATTTGGCCGCGCTACAACGTTAAACGTTCAACGCTATTCAGGTTCGATGGTGAAGGTGAGGGGGAAACCTTGCTGCCGCGCTGCATACTGCGCTTTGAAGACGCGGTTTTTGGCCTCTTCCAGGGGCAGGGTACAGACATAGGCGTTGCCTTTGGTGTGAGCCTCAAAGGCCACCGCTTCAGCCTGGCGAAAGGAGAGTTGGAAAATCCTGACCAGGACGGCGATGACAAAATCAAAGGTGGTGACGTGATCATTGTGGATGATGACCCGGTAGGGCCGCTCCAATTCCTCCTCATCCAGCACAATGAATTCCAGGCCAATATCGGTTTGAGTAGGGGTTTCGGTCTCGGTCTCAAACCGGGGGAGGCTGGCTAGAATCTCTAAAATCAGCACATCCATAAAGATTGATTTTAAAGTACTCCCACCTGATTTACAAATGACTCAAGGTAATTGGATATTGGTAATTGGTAATTGGTTACTGGTAATTACCAATAACCAATTACCAATCACTACTGCGGGCTGCTGCCGATACGGGCTACAGCCAGGCGGGCGGTGACAAAAATCTCGTTTTCGCCGCTGGCAGAGGCCAGGTCAGCCGCCTGCTGATAAGCGGCCACAGCCTCGGCTCGTTTCCCTTGAAACTCCAACGCCTGCCCCAATAACAGCCAGGCCCCGGCCGAATTGTTATCCAACTTCAGAGCAGTGCGAGCATCCGCTTCGGCCTGGGACAGGCGATTAGCCCGCACATACAGGCGGCTCCGGTTCAGATAAAAGTCAATAGGCCGGGCAATGTGTTCCTGGGCGGCCCGGTAGCTCTGTTCCCCCCCGGCAGAGTCACCTAGCATTTCCTGGATGACCCCCTTCATTAAGAACAGATTCGCTTCACCGGGAACCTTTTGAAGGCCCTGCTCCACTGCCGCCAATGCCGCCGGGTAGTCGCCGCGATCCAGGGCGGCCAGGGTTTCATTCTCCGCCTCTAACCGGGCCACCACCTGGGGATCCGGCGCTAAGACGGTTTGAAAGGCCAGGTACACCCCACCCAACAACGCCACGATAACCGCCACCATCAGGGTTATTTGCCGGCCCCGGCGACGCCGCCGCCCGGCTACCTGCTCATCCAGATACCACCACCAGGATTCCGGCGGAGGCAACGGCTGCGGGCGCTGAGTCGTCAGGGCCGCCGCTCCGCCCAACGCCTTGAGCAGCGGCGCCGCCTCCTGCTGAAAGCGATGTTGAATGGATTCAAAGCGGCCCCGCTCCGGCAGCAGTTCTAAGCCGGCCGCCTCCAACCCCTGCAAGCGGGTCGCCACCTCATCCAGATCATAGAGCACTTGCCGCGCCGCTGGCGCGTCCATCGCCTTGACCTTCACCCGCCGTTCTTCCAGGCTATCCAACAACGCCCGCACTTCATCAGCCGGATTTAATTTTTTTGACTGCACATACTCCAGTTTGGACATAAATCAATGTAGCAGGGTTGCAAGTTGCAGGGTTGCAGGATTGCAAGGAGCAAGATGAGCTTTTGCTACCTGCTACCTTGCTACTTTGTTACTTTGCCATCTTGTCACAACACCCCGGCTCTAACCATCATCTCCCGGCTGATGCGGTTGTGCGCTTCGACCACCGGGGGGAGGTCAAAGGGTAAAAAGTGACCATCCTCCACCACCACCCGGCCATTGATGACCGACAGCCACGCTGGCGTAGGGACGCAGGTCAACAGCGCCGCCACCGGGTCGGCTTGCGCCCCGGCGTGGGCCAGGCCATCTATCCGAAAAGCCACCACATCAGCCGCTTGACCGGGTACGAGCGAGCCGATGTCATCCCGCCGCAGCACCTTAGCCCCGCCGGCGGTAGCCAACTGCAAGGCTTCGCGGGCCGAGAAGCGGTCGGCGCGAGACTCAAAGCCGGGCCAGCCGACCCGCTGCAACAGCATAGCCTGCCGCGCTTCACCCAGCATGTGGTTGCCATCGTTGCTGGCCGAGCCGTCCACCCCCAGGCCCACGCGCACTTGTTGGTCGAGCATGTGCCGCACCGGAGCAATGCCGGAGGCCAGGATCATGTTGCTGGATGGGCAGTGACACACCCCGGAGCGGGTGCGGGCCAGCCAGCCAATCTCCGCTTCATTGGGGTGAACCATGTGGGCAAACCAGACATCCTCGCCGGCCCAACCCACCGACTCGGCGTACTCGATGGGCCGTTTGCCAAACATGTGCAGGCAAAAGCGGTCTTCATCAATGGTTTCGCTGAGGTGAGTGTGCAGGTTGACCAGCGGATAGTGGCGGGCCACCTGGGCCGACTCTCGCATGAGGGCGGTGGTAACGCTGAAAGGGGAGCAGGGGGCCAGTCCAATGCGCAGCATGGAAAACGGCTTGGGGTCGTGAAAGGTCTCGATGGCGCGGATAGAATCTGTGATGATATTCGGCTCGGTATCGCACACCCGGTCGGGGGGCAGCCCACCCTGGCTCTCCCCCAGGCTCATGCTGCCGCGGGTGGGGTGAAAGCGGACGCCCACTTCCTGGGCCGCCCGGATTTCGTCGTCTATTTTGCTGCCGTTGGGTAAAAGATACAGGTGGTCGGCCACCGTGGTGCAGCCGCTCAAGACCAGTTCACTCAAAGCAATCTTGGCGCTCACGTAGACCGCTTCCGGGGTCATCTCGGCCCAGATGGGGTAGAGAAATTTGAGCCAGTCAAACAACACCATGCCGCCGCCCGTACCTACCGCGCGGGTGAGGGTTTGGTACATGTGATGGTGGCAGTTGACCAGGCCGGGGATGACCACGCAGCCGCGCGCGTCAACCGTTTTATCAAAGCCCTGGCGGGCCAGGTCGGGCCGGTTTTCCGTTATATACCGGTCAACCTCGGCGCTGGCCCCCACCCACAAGATACGGTTATCCTCGGCTATCAGCGCCCCACCCTTGATCTCAGCCGGGGTTGAGTCCGTGGAACTCATCGTAACCAGAACCTCACTGTTCTTTATGAAAAGCGTTGTCATATTGTTTTTTCCTATTGTTTTAGATTTGATCAAACCTTCCCCGGAAGCGGAAAGCCTCCGGGAAGATGAGCTATCCTGTAAATAAAAAACGTGAAACGTGAAGCGGACAACATAAGTCACTGGCGCATCACATTTCACGTTTTACAATTTATGGGCCGGGTGGGAGTCGAACCCACACGAGGGTATAAGCCTCGGGGGATTTTCTTACCACTATGGCTTTCGCCACCCTAACCATGGTTTGTGGTCTGGACTTTCTCTTGACCTTAGGTATCCACCGTAGGTCTCGACCGTCAAGTCTCTACACCTTTTTCTTGCTGCCTCGATAATTGTCAGTAAACGCATGACAATTAGGATACAAGAGGTTGCCAACAAGAAACTTGGCTCGGGGTTGCCACCATCACGCAATGCTGAGGTTTCCCCGAATTTGGCCGAATTCACACAAGGAGTTTCCAACCCTGGTGCTCAAAGCACATAAGTCCCCTGTGTCTGCCATTCCACCACC
>CAZDMM010000530.1:0-5710 GCA_964505845.1 uncultured Caldilineaceae bacterium | reverse complement strand
CATCTAGCTTGTTATCTTGTTATAATATTTTTGTACCCGACTTTTGCGGTCATTGTTGATTAAACCGGCTTTCTCCGCCGCATCAATCATAGACACCCCAATACGGTCTTTAACACTGTGGGCCGGGTTGTAAAATTCCAACTTGGCCACGACATCGGCGACTGCACCCTTTGTGAGGCGGCGCAGCCGAACCAAGGGTGTGTTACCAATCAATTCAGTGACATCATTTGCAATCTTCATCTTTTCTCTACTTTTGCTTGATATACTTCTTCAGAAATATCGCTTTGAATACCCGGTGTTATCTTTCCAACCTGATAAATTTACACGCCGCAATTGTTGCCGCTGTTAGGCGCTTGCTTCAGCAAACCATTGTCGGCTAACCACTTGTGAGCCTGTTGATACCCCGTCGCAGAAGAGAGGTTCGGTCCAACCAGTTCACGAGCGTCAATTTGAGCAAAATCCTGATTCTTGCTCACTTTGTAGACCACCGCCAACTCTAACATTTGCTGCGGGAACCAAAAGGCATTGACATACTTGGCCGCTGCAAACATCTCATCCTCACTTGCTCCCTGGGCAGCCATCAATTCCAGCAGACCTAACATGGCCATGCCGTGATTGCAGTCGGGGAAGGCAGTATGGTTATTGCAACAGGGACGATAAACTCCCTGGGCGACGGCCTCCAGGCGGGCTTGCTGCTCAGAAGTCAATGGGATCAGAGGCGTGCTGGCGTATAACTCCTTGACCGGTTTCGTGCCAATCGTCCAGCCGCCCGTCGAAGCAAAGCCGCTAATATCACCCTTACTGTTCTGCTGCAGCGGCCCCTCGGTCAGTATTCGATTTTGATTAGTCAAGCCCACAGCCCAGAGAAAGTTGAGCAGAAAGTAGGCATTGTCACCGTTGATGACTACCGGTGCATCACTGCCTGTGGTCAGGATTTTCAGTTGTTCTTCCGTCAGCGGCTGGCCCGCATCGGCATAAAGTTGGACAAAGCGATCATAGTCAATGGTCCCGGCGGTGACTAAACGAGGGCCAATGTCGCCGAAGGCAACCGGCAAGGTGTAACTTTCGGGCAATGTCACCTGGCTGACCGGCGCAGGCTGTTCCGTTGCAACACTGACCTGACGGGGGGCCGGGGAGGGGGGTGTGAGAGCCGTGCGTCCCCAAATCAGGTAGCCGCTGCCCAGCCCCAGGATAAAGGTGAAGAATAAGTAGAATGGCCAGTAGCCATACCCCTGGCCATTGGTAGCAGTTTCAGTTTCAGTTGGCTCATCCACCGTTAGTGGCGTAAATGACGGTTCAGATGTTTCGTCGTTTGGCTCATGGGGTATGACCGGAACTGGCAGATCTTCCGATGTATTACTATCGGGTAAAGGTGTAAGTGAGTCTTGGTCGAGGCTGTCCATTAATAGGTTTCCTTATTTAAAGAGGTTAAGTAGGTCCAGACTATTTCCCGGTTAAATTCCAACGAAAAACTCGTTCTGGCACCCCAGCGACATCCCGAATCACCACTTCGACAAATTTAGTGGGATGATCGAAGACTTTGAACCGTAGGGTGCCGGAGCGGTGGTGGCCGGTCGGGCCGCCGCCCTTCCAGGCCAGGGCCGGGTACTCGTGCCCCTGATCGTCTCGCAGGACACTGATCTTGGCCGGATCAAAGGCCAGTTCAACCGAGTGGGTGTTGAAAGCGACTTCAAAATCCAGGCTCGTCCCGCCCTGGGGCAGATTGAGTGGGGTAACCTCTACCGTAACAGCTTTCTCATTGTTTGACTGGGGTTCAAAAGTCAGCGCCACCGGTAGAGTTTGGGCCTTCTCTGGTTGAGCGGGTTGAGCCTGAGTGGTTCCAGCTTGCGCCACTTGGGGTTGAACTGCGGCACTATTACAGGCAGCCAGAAGGCCGATTACAGTGACAATGAGGATAAGCAGAATTGTTTGTTTCATTAGATATAATCTCCTTTTTAGGTAGCAGGGTAGCAAGTAGCAAGGTAACAGGCTTTGCTACTTTGTTCCCCTGCTACTCTGTTTAGTGACATGCAGATGTAGACGGTTCGGGCTGGCTCTTCAAAGTGCATTCGACTAGGCAGCGCCGCTGGCGGACAATCAGAAAGCTCATCACGCCAATCCCGATCAGGTTCGTTGCCAGACCGACCAGCATAAAGGGTATCCGGTACTCAGCCAGAAAGGTGGCTGCCGCCGACAGGCCCAGCAGGGGCAAAACATCGGTGATATGGTGGGCACAACAGGCAACCATTGCCGCTGTCGAAGTGCCACCCCCGGCTCCGGTGAGAGCGCCTGTGCCGTGAGCTGTAACGTGGAGTCCTGTTTTGAGGTAAGTGTACAAGCCGACCTGCACCCCAAAGCCGATCATAATTGGCCCAACCAGCCAGGCATCCTCGATCAGAAGGTCCACGGCGTGAGTCCACCCTTCAGCGAGGCTGACCAGGATCAGGTAAAGGGTCATTAATCCAACGATTCCTAATAGGCTAAAAAGGACAGGACGCTGCCAGGGATGGGTGACGCCGTTCCGAGTAGAGGTCGGTTGGAGGGGATGGGGGGAGCTTTGATCTACGGTATAACCAGCTTTAGTTACGGCTGCGGCCAGTTCGGGCACGCCCACCAGGGTTGTATCATAACTGACCTGGGCCTGTTTAGTCGCCAGGTCCACCCGTACGGTCTGAACTCCGGGTAAGATGCCGAGCGTCCGTTCAATCGTCCCTGCGCAACCCATACAGGTCATCCCGCGAATGGCAAGGGTAGAGTGCTGAATAGAAACAGATGGAGAGGTCATTTATCAAGCTCCTCGTCTGAACAAAAATCCAAACCGCATAACTTTCTGAAAAATATTACCCCCAGTTTAACCCAAAAAAGGAGCGGGTGATAGCGCCGAATGACGCGGTTTTATCCCCGCCATTTGGCGGGGCTTTAAACCAGGCCATTCGACCTGTTAGTTAGGTCTCTTTTCCAAAATAGAAGGGAAACGGACCACCCAGTCCAGCCTGATAGCCAATCAGTGGTTCGATTAAGGCGTCAACGTTGGAGGCGTGACCTCGGTTGGTGATGCCATTCGCGTCGTCGTTACTGTTACCGTTGGCGTCAGCGTAGCCGTTACCCCCATCGCAGATTCCCAGGGATAGAGGGTAGTTGGCTGGCCGAAAAAGTAGCTTTCAACCACACGGCGGAAGATAGGCGCAGCATAGGCGGAACCCTCGCCAATATTTTCCACCATGACTACCAGGGCAATGTCCGGCTTATCCAGTTCATTGGCCAAGGTGTAGCCGGCAAACCACGAATGAGGTTGGCCACTGGGATGGCCCGGATCCTCGGCCGTGCCGGTTTTGCCGGCCACCGGAATAGTTAGCCCCAGAAAACGGTGGCGAGCAGTTCCACCGGGCTGGCTGGTTACGCCACGAAGCGCGTTTTGCAACGCGTTCAGCCCCTCTGGCGAAAGAGGCAATTGCCCCAGTGCTTCGGGCTCGAATTTAATTACCGGGGCGGCCCCCGGCGAGGCAATCGTCTGGATGATCTGGGGCCGGTAGAGCGTGCCCTCATTGCTAACGGCCGCCATCATCATCGCCACCTGGAGGGGCGTAACCAGCATAAATCCCTGGCCGATGGCCATATTGACACTGTCCCCAGCGGCCCAGCCCTGGCCGACGGTGGCCTGCTTCCAGGCGGAGTTCGGGATGAGACCTCCGGCCTCGGCAACAACCTTAATTCCGGTGGCCCGACCCAGTCCAAAAGCCTGTGCTGTTTCTGCGACAAAGTCCGGCTCGAATTGATAGAGATCAAGCCCCACGTGATAGAAGTAGGGATCACATGATACGGTAAGGGCGCGCGACAGCGAGATGTTGCCCTGCGCCGGCAGGCCGGCGGCGACGGTCCAATCTTTTTTTATGTTGCCGGGGCCAAGTTCGTCCCACTCACTCCCGCAGTAGTAGGAGGTGTCCGGGGTGTACTGGCCGGAATTTAAAGCCGCCGCCATCGTCACGATCTTGAACACCGACCCCGGCGGATATTGGCCCTGGGTGGCACGATTTAAGAACGGTTGATCCGGATTGGCCAGGGCTTGGTTAAGCAAGTCAAAATTGAGGTTAGTTGGCTGGAATAAATTGGGATCATAAATCGGGCTGGAGGCCATAGCCAAGACTTCGCCTGTCTGCGGGTTGAGGGCGACGACCGCGCCTTTGAAGTCGCCCAGGGCGGCTTGAACGGCCAGTTGCAAGTCACGATCCAGGGTGGTGTAAATGACCTGACCTGGGCGGGCCGGCTGCTCAGCCAGCGTTGCCCCGATTTGCCCATTGGGAGTGACGATGTAGAGCTTACCACCGTGCCTGCCGGCCAGGTAGGATTCGCCCCACTGCTCCAAACCGGTGCGGCCCACCTTCTCGTCGCCGCGGTAGCCGCTGGCTTTGTAATCGGCCAGTTCCTCGGGAAAAATAGGGGTGGGATAGCCGACGAGCTGTGGTGCGACACCGCCAAAAGGATAAAAGCGAATATCAACGGTTCTCGCCTGCCAACCGTTCAAGGCGGTGAAGCGGGCGGCTTGCTGATCCCAGACCTCTTTAGAAACTTCCCCGAGCGGGATATACCAATTGAGAGGTTGGCCGGCGTACTTCTGTTTGATCCTATCCGGCTGGAGGTCCAACAGGTCGGCTAGCGCCTGTAGCAAGCCAACTTCATTGGTCACTTCACCCGGAACTACGCCGATAGCTACGGCGCTGCTCTGACCGGCCAGGGCCAGGCCGTGCCGGTCATAGATGTTGGCGCGAACCGGGATCTGATGTGCCATCACCGGCGCGTTCCCCCCCGGCCAGTTCGGGTAAGAACATTTCGTCAGCCCATCCAATTCGCCACCGGCCACCCTCGAAGCGCAATTGCATAGTTGTTTCGCGGACAAGGTCGCCCACGAGGACGGTCTGCCAAGTTACGCGATAGGCTGCTTGAGCAGTTAGGCCATTTTGAAGCAAAGAAAGCGTCTGTGTTTTCAGGGAACGCGCCGTCGCCACTTCGGCCAGGTTTTGTTGGTGTTTGGTAAAATCTTCCAGGCTGAACGCTGCCCGGCTACTTGAGGTGAGCAAAGCATACATCCCGGCATAGTCACCCTTCTCCCAGACGTTGAGAAAGGTAGCTACCGTTCTTTCGGGGGACGGTAGCGTAACCGGCGTCGCTTCAGGTGGAGGCGGCACAGTGGCTGTACCTTCAAGAATCGATGTAACGACTGGACTGAACGAGTCCACCGAGCTGGGGACGGCGGGAATGGTTGGGGTAGACCAAGAATTACACCCGGCCAGCAAGATAAAACTGAGAATGTACCACAATTTGCGCGATTTCATGACAACGTGAGCTTCAACCTGATCTATTGATTAATGATTTCTGCCATTCATAAAAATCCGATCTGGCATTAAGACTTAATGGGTCGGAACAGGGTCGCTAAAGCGGTCGGGCCACGACGATGACCCGATGGGTGTTGCTGGTGTAAGGCCAGCAGGTCACCAAGGTCAGCCGCTCGTCAATCGTAGGCGCAATCCATTGGGCGTTACGCTGGCGCACCTCCAGCGGTTCGCCTTTTTCTTTGACGATG
This sequence comes from uncultured Caldilineaceae bacterium, assembly GCA_964505845.1. Lineage (GTDB taxonomy): Bacteria > Chloroflexota > Anaerolineae > 4572-78 > J111 > DSQQ01. Next base: position 132 of record CAZDMM010000530.1, on the reverse strand, counting down.
GTTTTAAAGTCAACGACATATTCAAACTGCCGCTTGCCCGCGTAAACAACGACTTCATCGCCTATCTCGATGTTCACCAGATCACGAAAAACTTCGCCGTTGATGTTGTTGTGGCCGGTCATCACTGTGTTG
>CAZDMM010000529.1:0-5720 GCA_964505845.1 uncultured Caldilineaceae bacterium | reverse complement strand
GGGCGATTTGGTCTCGCTCAACGCCAGCATCACCTGGGTGGGGCGCAGCTCCATTGAGGTAAGCGTGAAAGTTACGGCTGAAAACCCGTTGACCGGGCAGCAGACTCACACCAATAGCGCCCATTTTGTGTACGTGGCCCTAGATGAAAACGGCAGGCCCGCCGAAGTACCGCCGCTGCTCCTGGAAACCGAAGAAGAGCATCGCCGCTGGGCCGAGGGTGAGGCGCGCCAGCGGCATCGGCTGGAGCAGCAGCGGGGGAAGTGAAGTTTTTATAACTCCGGAAAAGGCCCAAAAATATCACAGTTGTACTGCGCGGCCATAGTCATCAATTTTTCCATATCGGGCGGCCCGCTGGGTGGGGTTGGCTCACTCATATCTATGATAAAGTGCTCGAATCCGCCAGGGGTACACATCAGCAGCAGTCGGGCCGGCTGGCTGCCTTCAACCCGGAAGCCATGTGGAATCTCGCGCGGCCCGTAGACAAACGTGCCCGGCCCGGCCCGCACTATGTCGTCACCACAGCGAAAAGTCATCTCCCCTTCTACCACGTAAAAAGCCTCATCCTCAGCGTGATGCACGTGCCAGGGCGAACCAGACCCGGCAGGAATGACGTGCTCAATCAACCCAAAAGCGCCTCCGGTCTGCTCGGCAGTGGCAAGCACGTGAGTCCGCACGCCGCCCAGAAACCACATTACCGCCGCATCCTCACGCTTCACCGCGTATGGTTGGGTAAGTATTTTTTCCATCATAGATTCCCCCTTGCTTTTACTGAACACTATTGTATAATGATTATAGGGCGAGTATACTCCATTTTGAGTTTTTGTCAATATAACTAAACAGTGATGTTTAATGAATTTTGAAGATGGCACGCAAATATCAACTTAAACGGCGGGCCGAACAGCAAGAAGAGACGCGGCGGCGGATTGTGGAAGCGACCGTAGCTCTGCACGAAAGCGTCGGTGGGGCCGGGGCGACGATCAGCGCCATTGCGGAACGGGCCGGGGTTGAGCGCCTGACCGTGTATCGCCACTTTCCTGATGAGCGCGCCCTGGCGACAGCCTGCACGCAGTATTATTGGGAACAGAATCCGCCGCCTGATCCAACCCCCTGGCAAGCCATTACGGATCCGGAAATCCGGCTGCGGACTGGTCTGGCCGCCATTTATACCTACCACCGCCGTACCGAGCGGATGTCACTCCGCGCCTTTCACGATGCGTTGAATAACCCACTCCTGCGGGAAATTCTCGCGCCTCAATTTGCCTACTGGCGCGGGGTACGCGATATCTTGGCTGCGGCCTGGTTGGGGAGAGACCGCGCTCAGGGTCAGGTAAAAGCGACCGTCGGGCACGCCATCGGCTTCATAGCCTGGTATTCGCTGGTACGAGAACAGGGGTTGGATGACGCCCAGGCGATCGAACTGATGGTAGCGATGCTGCGCTGCCTTACCTATGCGGTGCATAACGCTGCCTGAAGCACTAATGTGGGTATCGGCTGGAGCAGCAGCGGGGGAAGTGAAGGTTTTGAGGGTATCCAACCACAAGGTTGGTATGAGATTGTAGAAGGTGGCCGAATAGATGGGCCAAAGTCTTATTACTCAACTTGGCAAGGCCCAGCGCTACCTCACGATGAGTCCTATCCAAAAACAATTGAGTAAAGTGTTAACCAAAACAGTCCGACAAGGTTATCAACACCAACTTGAGGCTCGACAATAGGTGACACCCCCATAGCCATGCCAAGCCGTCCTACCCCCTCGCGCCGCCGCAGCCGGCTGAAACCCCTGGCCTACTTTGCGGGCCTGACCCTCCTGGCCTTGCTGCTGACCCTCCTGGCGGTGGCCTACGTTGAGGTCATCCAACTGACCACCCCCGGACGCAACCGCGATATTGGAACCCTTGATTTCCCCCACCAGGATGTCACTCTGACCAGCGCCGATGGCCTCAAGCTGTCCGGCTGGTATGTGCCCGGCAGTCAGCCCAACGCTATTGTCATCGTGCATGGCATCAGCGCCAACCGGGCTTATCTGCTGCCGCAGGCCCAATTTCTGGCTCAGGCGGGCTATCACCTGCTGCTGTTTGATTTGCGCGGTCACGGCTTGAGCGAGGGCAATATGGTCACCTATGGCTACGATGAAGCCTTGGACGTGGCCGCGGCGGTGGATTATCTGGCGGCGCAGCCGGGGGTGCAGCGGATTGGCGGCTTGGGCCACTCGCTGGGGGGCGCGGCTTTGGTGCGGGCTGCCGCCGCCGACCCTCGTCTGGAGGCGCTAGTGGTTCAGAGCAGCTACAGCAGCTTGAGTGAGGTGGTGGCCGACTCCTTTGAGCGCCTGGCCCATCTGCCGGCCTGGCCCTTTCAGCCGGTGGTCATCGCGTTGGCGGAGTTTCGCACCGGGGCCAGGGTAGCGGATGTCAATTCGGCCCGCCATTTGGCGGCGATGCCGCCCCGGCCTGTCCTCATTATCCATGCCCGCGACGATGATTTTTTGCTGCCTCGCTACGCCGAGGAGATGTTTGCGGCGGCGCAGCAGCCCAAGGAGTTGTGGCTGATTGACCACGTGGGCGGTCACGTCAACCCGATGGCGGGGCATGAGGCGGAGTATACCGGGCGGGTGTTGAACTTTTTTGAGGCGGCCTTTGCTCGATAAAAAGCACATCCTGTGTCAAAGCTATAGCTTTGACCTGCGAAAGCAGGGCTTTCGCACTCCGGATAGCACACCTCACTCCGCCGGGCCGAGGCTTGGCGAGTCAATATCGCCGGGGCGGAAGCGGTAATGATATACGGCCACGCGGGTAAAGCTGGCCTGGTCAACCAATTGGGCGTGGGCATCCAGCCAGGCGCGGGTCAGGCGGCGGCTGTCCCAACTTTCCTCTTCGGAGACCACCAGCCACAGGTCGGTTAAATCAGCCGTAAGAGCGGTCATTTCGGCATCTACCGTTTCCTCGCTTTTGCCGTTGTTGGTCCACAAACCTTCCAGCAGCTTATATTTGCCTTTATAGTAATAAGCCAGGGTGTATTGCAGGTAAGGCATCTGCACCATAATCGGCGAGGGGGGCGAGGGTTGGCCTGCCAGGTAAGCTGCCGCCGCCCGAAAGTCGGCTTTGATGGGCTGGCGCTGCTGTTGCCAGATGCCAATACCGTTGACCAGCAGGATCAAGGCCAGGCCCAGCCCGGCCAGGAAGGCTGAATACTGCCGGATGAGCAGCAGTCCCCCCACAATTAAAAGATAAAAGGCCGGAGTAATATAAATAAGATAGCGGTCTTCAAACACCTGAATGTGCAGGGAAATGAGATAAATCAGCAGCGGCGGCAGCAAGGCCCAGAGGGCCAAAATCAGCCGCGTTCGCGGCGAGAGCGGCAGGGATTTGTTTGGCCCGGCCGGGTTTAGCAAAAGTCCCACCAAAAAAAGAAAGACACCCAGGATGAGGGGCAGCATGCCCGCAAAAGCGACCAGCCCCTGGCTGTAAAGCTGCAGCAAAATGAGGAACTGTCTTTGCAGGGGATAAAAAGGATGGCCGCTCTGAAAGCCGTCACGCAGCAGGGCGGCCTGCCACAGCGCCAGAGGCAGATAGGGCGCAATCAGGCAGCCCATGCTGAGCAGCCAGCCGCGCCAACGGCGGCGCAACTGCCGGTGATAGAACAGCGCCGCCAGTCCATAAACCGGCAGCATGAGGGGCGCCAGGATGTGGGTGTAAAAGGAGAGCGAGGTTGCCGCCACAAAAACAATCCACCAGACTCCCACCCCAACCCCCTCCCTGCTCCCTCCCCCTCTTAGGGGGAGGGTTGGGGCCAGCGCCTTGAGATAGGCTATAAAAGCCAGCAGCACCAGGGCCAGCAGCATCGTATACATTTTGGCTTCCTGCCCGTACCAAACCAGATAGGGCGAGGTTGCCAGGAGCACGCTCAGGAGCAGCCCGGCGCGGCGGTTTAGCCCCAATTGGCGGGCCAGCACAAAGGCCAGGGGCAGGGCTAAAACGCCCAGCAAGGCAGAAGGGTAGCGCAGCGCAAATTCCGAGTCGCCGGTGAGGGTGCGCCAGGGCCGCAGCAGCAGAAAAAACAAAGGGCCGTTGTGCCCGGCCCGAAAGAGACCGCCGGCCAACTGCGGCAGGCTCCAACTGGAAAAGCGAATGGCGTCCACCTCATCTCGCCACAGGCTTTGGCCGCTGAGGGTGGCGGTGCGCAATAAAAAAGCGACCCCTAGCACAAACAACAAGAGCCAGCGGGTCGCCTGGATGGATTGCAGGTTACCGATAATCTTCCTGGTCAATAATTTTCCGGCGTCCGCGAATGTACATCACTACAAAAAAGAGCGGCACAATCAAAAGCAGCAGGATGCCGCAGCACAGCCATACCCAGGCCCCGGTGACAACGACAGTGTCAATCAACTCGGCCTGATCGAGGATAAAATTGGATGGCCCGGCATCGGTTTCTTCATCAACCGGTTCTGCTCGATTGCGGCGGCCAGGCTCAACCGGCGGTGGGGTGGGAGCCTCCGCTGAGCCTGGCCTTCTCGCTGGGGTGGGAGCCGCTGCTGCCGGTGGTGATTGCGCCGGCGGCTGGGGGGCATTGGCATCAGCGGGGGGCTGGGCTGCCGGGGGTTGTTCTACCGGGGGCGGCTGCTGGACTGGTGGTGGTTCTACCGGTGATTGCGCCGGTCCAGATTCAATAAAGGGGGGAGGGGCGGGCGACTCCGGCGACTGGAACAGAAACTCGGCGTTAACCTGGCCCCAGGCCAGCCACAGGGTTAACCCCAATGAAACCCCAAAAAGTAAAACCAGACGGATCAAACCCGAAGTTAAAATAAGCTGATCAATACGTCCACAACAGCGCTGCCTAACCTGGGTGAAACGGGGGGGAGCCGCTTGGCTCATACGGTAAAAATCTCCTTCCTCAAAAGCAGGCTTCCAATCTGTGATAAACTGGCCCCACTTTGTTCCCTAAAATGGAGCCGGGCAAAACAAGAAGCGGCTGGCATTATAACAATATCTGAAACCTTTCGCCAATTTCTGGCGGCATCCCAAATAAAAAATCGGCCAGGCCAACAACCTGCCGATTTTGCTAAGGGCGATGAAACCATTGGCGGGTAGGGGTAATGACCAGCCGCCCGGCGCTTAAATTTTTTTTAGAAGACAAAGGCCGGCCCGCCGGTAGTAGGACTGGGCACCACCAGCATGCAGAGACAGCCTAAAATAACAACGGCAAAAAAGAGCAGTATGGCTAAAATTAAAAGCTGCTGCCGGGAAATGCCAGACATAGTAGCAAATCCTCCTCCAAATTACGTTATTAGGATAACATAAAAGTGAAGATTGTCAAGCTAACTTGCCAATCTCGGTAAAAAAACCTGGCCCTCGACTCTACCCTGTCGAACTTTTCAAAATCAGCTCATTCGACTAGAATCGGAGGGAGATAATTTAAATCTTGAAGCAAAGGAGGCTTCGAATCTTCGTGGCAAAGTTTAAAGTTACCTACGCTACCCTGTCGGCTGACAATGAGGAATTGCAGTCGGCTTATGATGAAGCGATTGCCCACGTGAAGGCCAATTGGCTGGGGGCAGAAACGCCCATGTTCATCAACGGAGAAAAGGTTTATGCCGAGGAGAAATTTAAGGATTACAGCCCCATCAATACCGATATGCTGTTGTGTACGGTGCAGCAGGGCGCCAGAGAGCATGCCAAAGCGGCCATTGCGGCGGCCAGAGCCGCTTTTGAAGGCTGGCGTAAAACTC
>CAZDMM010000528.1:3488-5721 GCA_964505845.1 uncultured Caldilineaceae bacterium | reverse complement strand
GCAGTGCTGGCTCAAGGCGAAGCCAGCGCCGGTGGCCCGGCCTTTATCGTGTTGGAGTGGCTGGAAACCGGCCCCAAAACCTCGGCCAGCGCGGCCGCGTTGGGAACCGGCCTGGCCGCGCTGCATCGGGTTGTTGGCTCTGCCTTTGGTTTGGATCACCCCAACTTTATTGGGGCCAATTCCCAATCAAATCAGCCGGCCGGCCAATGGCCGGCCTTTTTTGGGGAACAGCGGCTGGGCTTTCAAATGGAATTAGCCCACCGGAACGGTTATCTGTCGCTGCAGCGCGGGCGCCGGTTAGAAAAGCTGCTGCTTAGGCTGGGCGATTGGCTGCCAGCCCGGCCTGCCGCTTCGCTCCTGCATGGCGATTTGTGGGGCGGCAACTGGCTGGCCCTGGCTTCCGGTGAGCCGGCCCTCATTGACCCGGCCGTTTATTACGGTCACCGTGAAGCCGACCTGGCCTTTACCGAACTCTTTGGCGGTTTTCCGGCCGCTTTTTACGCCGCTTACCAGGCCGCCTGGCCGCTTGACCCCGGTTACGAGGAGCGCAAAGACCTGTATAACCTCTACCATCTGCTCAACCACCTCAACCTCTTTGGCGAGAGCTACGGCGGCAGCGTGGACTCGATTTTGCGGCGGTATGTGGGGTGATAAACCGGCGAGTCAGCGAATGACGAATCAATCTTTAATCTCTTGCCTCCTCCAACGCCTGCTCCAAATCGGCGATAATATCCTCCACATCCTCAATACCGGTTGAAAGCCGGATCAAGCCATCACTGATGCCAATCTTGGCCCGCTCGGCGGCTGAGAGGCTGCGATGGGAAGTGGTGGCCGGATGCAGCACCAGGGTGTAAATATCCCCCAGCGTGGTAGCCGGCAAACACAGCTTAAGCCGCTCCATAAAGCGGAAGGCGGCGGGCTGGTCGGCCCCGGCGATTTCAAATGAAAGCATGCCGCCAAAACCTTGCGCCCCAAAAATCTGCGCAGCCAGTTTATGCTGAGGATGGCCGGGCAGGCCAGGGTAATTGACCCGCGCAATGCGCGGATGCGCCGCCAGCCACCCGGCTAACCGGCGGGCATTTTCGCACTGCTGCCGCATGCGCAAAGGCAGCGTTTTCAGGCCCCGCAGGGCCAGCCAGGCTTCAAACGGCCCCAGGGTAGCGCCCACCAGCTTGTTTAATTCGTACAGGGTGCGCCGGTGTTCCGGCGAGGTCACAACCACCCCGGCCATCACGTCGCCGTGCCCACCCAGGTATTTGGTGGCGCTGTGGACCACCATATTGGCCCCGTGGGCCAGCGGCTGAAAGAGATAGGGGGTGGCAAAGGTGTTGTCCAGGATAAACTGCGCCCCGTACCGCCGGGCCAGTTCTGCCAGGGCCGGCACATTGGCTACCTTTAGCAGCGGGTTAGAGATGGTCTCGGCCAGCAGCGCGACAGGATGCGTTTCGGCCAGGGCGGCCTCAACCGCAGCCAAATCGGCCACGTCTACCAGCCGGACAACGGCGCCCAGCTCGCTAAAGAGGCGGTTCAGCAGGGTGTAGGTGGCGCCGTATAAATCCAGGGCGGCCACCACCGCCGCGCCGGCCCGCACCCCGGCCGCCAAAATAGCTGCATGCAGAGCCGCCATCCCGGAGGCATAGGCGTGGGCGGCTTCGCCCCCTTCCAAATCGGCTACAGCAATTTCAAACGCGGCGACGGTGGGGCTGCCGTAGCGTGGGTAAACATATCCCTCCTGGGTGGTGGCAAAAATGGCATCCAGTTCGTCAATGCTCTCATATAGAAAGCCAACGGTGGGATGGATGGGCGTGGCTACGGGGGTGTAATTACCCTGAGGCAGCCTTTCACCGGCATGAACGGCGCGAGTAGCAAAATGATTCTTTCTCATCATAATTTTCCTTTCAATATTTAGCTTATGGACAGGTTTTATACACCCAGTCTCCTCAATTTGACAACTGGGTTGTCATTTTTACAATCTAGGCGCAGTTACCTAAAATTGTGGGGGGTATAAAAAACGATGACAAAGAAACAGGCTGGGCTAAATCTCAAAAAGCGGAGCGCAGTTGCACCTGCTCAAAAATCGGCTATCCCCACCTGGGGCTGGCTGGCTAGCGGTGGGGTTTTGGCAGTGTTGCTGGTGATCGGGCTGCTCTACCTGGGCAACGCCCAAAATTCAGCCATTCAAAGCGATATCGAAGGCGTGGTTATCTTTCCCGACCCGGGCCGGGGCCACAAA
>CAZDMM010000528.1:0-3478 GCA_964505845.1 uncultured Caldilineaceae bacterium | reverse complement strand
AACCGCTGCGCCGCGAAAATTTAATCCATTCTATGGAGCATGGCGCGGTATGGATTGCTTACCAACCGGAACTGCCCGGCGACCAGGTGGAAATTTTGCGCAATTTAGTGCGACAAGATCAGGCCGGCAAACAAGAACGTTGGATTGTGCTTGCCCCGCAGCCGGGCCTCAATGACCCGATTGTGGCCACAGCCTGGCAGGTGCAGTTGCGCCTGAGCAGCGCCAGCGATCCCCGCCTGGCCCAATTTATCAAGGAATATGAGCAAGGCCCGTACTATCCTGAGCCGGGCGCTACCTGTACCTTCGGCGGGATTGGGGAACCCATGAGCTGAAGCAGTTGCGACGATTGCAGCGCAGTTGTACCACCCCTGACAGGTCTGCATAAACCTGTCAGGGTTAATCCCCTCAAAAAGCCAATTTCCCCCTCAGGGCATGTTCAAAATTATTTGGCAAACCTTCCCGGAAGCTCCAAAAAATTGGCGGGTCTTTGGCCCACAATTCTTGGCCTTAAACAGCGTTTAGCTTCCGGGAAGGTGGAACTCCAAACATACCCTGTTTTCCCCCTTGACGGGCTAGCTCATTTGTGCTAATCTTACCTTATGTCGAGGCCCGTGCTTGCCTTTACCCCAATCCTGGCCCGTATCCTGGCCCGCTGCTCCCTGCATTACTACTTTCAGCAGCAGTCCCCTCTGCCGCCCGACCCGGCCCAGGCCGAGTTAGACCGGCTGGTACGAGAGGTTATCCAGGCCCTGCATGCCGCCGGCGGCCCGGCCCGCATGTCGCTGGAACGCTGCCTGGCTGCGGTGCAGGGGCAGCCCATCGCCCGGTCAATGCTGGAGCGATACTATCGCCGGCTGGAGCAAGATTGGCTGCACCTCATCGCCGGGAATGAGGAACTGGAACTCAAAATCAACCTGGGTGGGGTGCTGGTAACGCTGACCGGCACCCTGGACCGCCTGGATAAAACCTCGGATGGCGGCATCTTAGCCAGCCTTTTCCGCACCGAAGCCGGCCCGGCCTCCACCCCGGAGGAACTGCGCCAGGATGATGCTTTTACCATTTATCACGCTCTGGTAGCGGCCCATTATCCGGCCAAGCGGCCCGTCCGCTTGCAGGAGTGGTGGTTACAACTTGACCAGCGAGTGACCATTGAACTTAGTGAGGAAGAGTACCGCGCCCATCTAAGCCGCCTACGGGAGCCGATTCGCGCCCTGGCGCGGGGCCAGGTGCGCGCCCAGCCCGGCCTGCACTGCGAGCATTGCCCCTTTAAGCTGCGCGGCTGCCCGGTTTACAGCCAGCCCCAAAACCCACCTGATGATTTGGCAGCAACTCCCCCTGCTGGTAAGATTTCACCACGAACCTGGATTTTCAAAATTTAAAGATAGCGGTTAGTAGTTAGTGGTCAGTAGTCAGAAAATGCATTCTGACTACTGACCACTGGCTGCTGACTACTCCCAAGGAGTATGGAACGAAGAAAGTTCATCAAAGGCGCGGGCTGGCTGGGCTTGTTAGCCTTTTTGCAAGCCTGCCGCCTGACCAATTTAGACCGTTTGCCCATAGCGGGCGTTTCTACAGCGCCGCCGCCCAGCACCGCCACCCCTCTGCCCACCTTTACCGCTACCGCTACCCTCACCCCGCTTCCAACCGTTCCGCCACCGGCAGCCAGCGCTACTCCCGCCTTGGCCGAGGCCACGCCCACCTCAACCCCGCCGGGCGAAGCCGCCTCGCCAACCCCGGCCCCAACCCCTTATCCACCCGGCCCACCCAGCAAGCTGGGCCTATTTTTGCCTACGCATGACCCGCAAGCCCTGGAGTTAATCGCTATCGGCAAACCAGCCCTGGTCAAAACCCTGGAATTTGACCCGAACTTTGTCAAAACCATTAAACAGCTTTCGCCCACTACCATTGTGGTGGCCCGGCTCTTTTTAGAGCAGCAAAATCTGGATATTGACCAGGCCCCCCTGGCCCAGGATTTTGTCGCCAAATTGCTGCCCATTGCCAGCGACGCTGCCCGCATGCAGTTCATTGATGCCTGGGAAGCCTACAATGAGCCGGTGGCCGATACGCCTGACAAAATGAAGCGCCTGGCCAATTTTGAGGCCGAGCGCACCCGTATGTTGGCCGAGAACGGTATCCGCTCGGTGGTGGGCAATTTTGCCGCCGGCCATCCGCCGCTGGAATTATGGCCCGATTTCAAGCCCGCCCTGGAAGCCATCCGCCAGTACAACGGCTACCTGGGCCTGCACGAATATTCCGCCCCAATTATGCAATATCGCGCCGGCGCTTTGCAGCCCCCCGGTGACCCCGACCAGGGCGACGAAGGCTGGCTGACCCTGCGCTATCGCAAAGCCTACCGCCAGCACCTCATCCCCATGGGGTTTGGCGACCTGCCCACCCTCATCACCGAGTGCGGTGTAGACGGCCTCATTAAGCCCCGGCCTGGCCCGGATGACGCCGAAGGCTGGGTAGATTTTATCCAAACCTGGATTGATAACGGCCTGCGGAATGACCCGGCCGGCGTTTATATGGACCAGCTCATCTGGTACGACCAAAACTTGCAGCAAGATGCTTACATCAAAGGGGCGGCTATTTTTCTGGCCGGCTCCCACGACAAACAGTGGGACACTTACGACATTTTAGGGCCGCGCTCTCGCAACATGGCCGACCTGCTCTCGCAGTATCTCCAGGCGCACCCCCCGCAGGCATGATGAGTTTTGAACTTCAAATATGACGTATTTGGGTTAAAAGTTACTTTATGCTACAATGGAGCGAATTTTCGCTGGCTTCATCATAAATCTTGCTTTTATTGAGGAGCAACTATGGCTAAAAACACCTTAACAATCACAGATAATCGCACCGGCAAAACTTATGAGGTTCCCATTGAGCACGATACCATTCGTGCCACCGACCTGCGCCAGATCAAAGTCAACCCTGATGATTTTGGCCTGATGACCTATGATCCGGCCTATATGAATACCGCCGCCTGCATCAGCAAGATTACCTATATTGACGGCGATAAAGGCATTTTGCGCTATCGCGGTTATCCCATCGAGCAGCTAGCCGAAAAGAGTTCCTATCTTGAAGTGGCCTACCTGATCCTCTATGGTGAGCTGCCCACCAAAGACCGGTTAGCCTACTGGACCAATCGCATTATGCGCCATACCTTTATCCATGAAAACCTGGTACAGTTCATCCGCACCTTCCGCTACGATGCTCACCCCATGGGCATCCTGATTAGCGCGATTTCTGCTATCTCTACCATGCACCCCGAAGCCAAAAATATTCACGACCCCAAGGCTCGGGAAAAACAGATTTGGCGCATTTTAGGCAAACTGCCCACCATTGCCGCTTTTGCCTATCGCAACCGGATTGGCCGGCCCTTCAACTACCCGGATAGCTCCCTCAGCTATACCGCCAACCTGCTGTACATGCTTGATTATATGAACCAGCGCGAGTACGAAGTCCATCCTACCCTGGC
>CAZDMM010000527.1:2281-5724 GCA_964505845.1 uncultured Caldilineaceae bacterium | reverse complement strand
TGAACCCCTGCCGATGGACAGCCCCCTCCTGGAACTTGACAACCTGATCATTGCCCCCCACATCGCCAGCGCCAGCAAACCCACCCGCGATAAGATGTCGCTCATGGCGGCCCAAAATTTGCTGGCCGGCCTCAGCGGCCAGCGGCTGCCCACCTGCGTTAACCCCGAAATATACGGCTAATGGCCTGAAACTACAGATAAGGCCCGCACAACTCAAAGGCCGCGGCTAAGGCCGCGGCCGGGTCGGCCTTGGGGATAAACTCATGGGCAATAAAACCGGTATAACCGGTGGCCCGAATCGCCCGCAGAATGGCCGGATAGTACAGCTCCTGTTCCGTATCCAGGTCGTTGCGGCCTGGGTTGCCGGCGGTGTGGTAATGGCTAAACCAGGGGTGAGCCTCTTGGATGGTGCGGATCACGTCGCCCTCCATGATTTGCATATGGTAGATGTCATACAGCAGCCTGACGGCCGGCGAACCAATCTGCCGGCACACCTCCACCCCCCAGGCGGTATGGTCAGCCTGGTAATCCGGGTGATCCACCTTGCTGTTTAACAGCTCCAGCACCAGCGTCACCCCGGCCGCTTCCGCAGCGGGCGCCACGCGGGCCAGGCCCTCGGCCGTTATGGCCGCGCCGGCGGCGTCATCCAGCCCGGCTCGATTCCCGCTAAAACAAATCAGATTGGGGATATTCCAGCGTTGGGCCTGCTCAATGGCCGTGAGAATTTCGCGGCCAATAGACTCGTGCAGCTCGCGCCGGTTGAGGCCGTCGGTCAGCGAGTGATGCCCGGCAATGGCCGAGATGCCCAGGCCATGCGCTTTGACCAGCGACCAATACTCAGAGGGCACTAAATCAACGGCGGCATAACCCGCCGCTGCTGCCGCCTGGACAAACTGCTCGGGCGTGAGTTTTTCGGGCACAAAGCACCACCAGGCTACTGCTTGTTGAATTGTTGACATCCAAACCTCCCAGATAATTTTTAAAAGTGACCAGGCCGGCCTGGCCGGATGATTGATTATACTACCGTCTAGCCGCGTCAGCTATTAAGGGCGGCTTGGTCAAAGCCCTCCCTCCCAGACAATTTAGGGTCGCCTAAAATCTGGACAGCCCCTCTGCTAGGGTGCGTCCAGAATTTTAGGCGACTCGGTGGGGCAAGTTGCCAACTTGCCCTACAATACCAAAAATTTTGGACAGCCCCCTGCTACTTGCTGTTAACCCTTAAAAACAGTATAAATAAGGTGGCTTAAAAAGCCTATCTCAAAGAAAGAGGCAAGGCAAGATGAACTCACCAAGTTATGCTACCCCCACCAACCGGCGAGACCGCGTCTTCAAAGCGATTCAACACCAGGAAACTGATTTTGTGCCCTACAACTTCCATGCCATCCCTGTCGTGTATGAGAAACTGATTGAACATTATGGCCTCAGCGACAGTGTGGAACTGGCCGATTTTATCGGCAACCACATTGTGAAGGTTGGCTCAGATTTTAATTACAACCCCTGGGCCAGTGAAATTCAAGAGGTACGGCTGACCCCCAGCGGCGGGCCGGTTTATACCAACCTGGATAAGGCCGGGGCGCTGCACGCCGATGAGTTTGGCTGCGTGTGGGACCGCACCTCCGGCATGCCGCACCCAATCCAATATCCCCTGGAAGAAGACCACCGCCTGCTGGAAAAATTTGTTTTTCCCGACCCCTACCGGGCCGGCCGCTTTGACGCCGCCAAGAAGCTGGCCGATCAGTGGCGCGACAAAGCTTTTATCTTTGGCAAAATTGGCATGATCCTGTTTGAGCGGGCCTGGAGCCTGCGCGGGATGGTCAACCTGTTTACCGATATGCTCGACCGCCCGGAGTTTGTGGATGAACTGCTGGACCGGATCATGGTTGAATGGAATTTGCCCATCATAGACCAGCAAATTGCCCTGGGGATTGACGGCTTTTATTTTGCCGATGACTGGGGCTCCAAAACCGGGTTGATGTTTAGCCCTAAATTGTGGCGGCGCTTCATCAAACCCCGCCTGGCCCGCATTTACCAACACTGCCACGAGGCCGGGGTGTACGTGGGCCAGCACTCCGACGGCAACATTGTTGAGATTTTCCCCGATTTGATTGAGATTGGCCTGGATATTTTTAACCCGCTGGAACCGGCCACCATGGATATTCTGGAAATGAAACGCCGTTTTGGTGATAAAGTAACCTTTTACGGCGGCGTAGACGTGGAAAAAACGCTGCCCTTTGGCACACCCGCCGAGGTGCGGGCCGAGGTCAGAGAGCGAGCCGCGACCCTGGGCCGGGGCGGCGGCTATATTCTGCAAACCACCCATACCATTCTGTGGGACGTGCCCCTGGAAAACCTGGTGGCGTACATCGAGGAGGTGCGGGCGCTGGCCGGCCTGGAAACGCCCAAACCGTAATACCCCTGGCGCTGTCAAAGGCGCCCTCACCTCAGGAGGAAAAATTGCTATGGAAGTAAAAACAGCACCCATTGCCCCCCAAAAGCGGATTGCCCTGATTGCCCATGACAACAAAAAACAAGATTTGTTGGATTGGGCCAAATTCAATCGCCACTCCCTGGCCCAGCACATCGTGCTGGCCACCGGCACCACCGGCAAAATGATAGAGAAGGTGCTGGGCATCGAGATTATCAAGCTGCAAAGCGGCCCCCTGGGCGGCGACCAGCAAATTGGAGCTAAAATTGCCGAAGGCGAGGTTGATTTTGTCATCTTCTTCTGGGACCCGCTGGAACCCCAACCCCATGACCCGGATGTGAAAGCCCTCTTACGGCTGGCGGTAGTGTGGAATATCCCTATTGCCTGCAATCGCGCCTCGGCAGATTTCATGTTCTCATCGCAGTTGATGCATGAAACCTACCAGCGCATCCTGCCGGATTATGATGTTTACCGCACCCGCACCATCAGTGCTATGCAGCCAGAAGAAGCGGCAGAGCCGGCCCGGCCCGATTTGCCCGCCGGCGAAACGCCTGAATTGTTATCATCTTGACTCACCTCCGAAAGGATTCAACTCATGCCTAAAATTGTCTTTATCGGGGCGGGCAGCACCGTTTTTGCCAAAAATTTGTTGGGAGATATTCTCAACTTTCCCGAACTGGCCGGGTCAACCATCAGCCTGTTTGATATTGATGAAAAACGGCTGGGTGAATCCGAGGCGATGGCGCACCGGGTTACCCACCTTCTGGGCGTCAAGCCCACCATCGAGGTTACTACCAACCGCCGGGCGGCGCTGGACGGGGCCGATTATGCCATTGCCATGTTCCAGGTGGGGGGCTACAAACCCGCTACGGTGATTGACTTTGAAATCCCCAAAAAATACGGCCTGCGCCAGACCATCGGCGACACGTTGGGCATCGGCGGGATCATGCGCGGCCTGCGCACCATCCCGGTGCTGCTGGAGATGGGCCGAGAGATGGAAGAACTGTGCCCACAGGTC
>CAZDMM010000527.1:0-2271 GCA_964505845.1 uncultured Caldilineaceae bacterium | reverse complement strand
GACCTCTGCCCCGCTGCGCTCCTGCTCAACTACGTCAACCCCATGGCGATGAACACCTGGGCCATGTATCGGGCTACCAACATCAAAACGGTGGGGCTGTGCCACAGCGTGCCACACACGGCCGAAGAGCTGGCCCACGATATCGGGCTGCCCATTGCCGAAATCAACTACCTGGTGGCCGGCATCAACCACATGGCCTTTTACCTCAAATTTGAGCGGGATGGGGTAGACCTGTACCCGCTTATCCGGCAGGTGCTGCGGGAGGGCCGCGTGCCGGAGTGGAACCGGGTGCGTTATGAAATGTTCAAACGCCTGGGCTATTTTGTCACCGAGTCGAGCGAGCACTTTAGCGAGTACGTGCCCTGGTTTATCAAACGCGACCGGCTCGACCTGATTGAAAAGTTCAACATTCCTCTGGATGAGTATATTGGTCGCTGCGAGGCGCAAATTCTGGCCTGGGAATATGCCCAAAAGGCCGAACACCGGCCGGAAAAATATACGGCCGAGGCGTTGAGCCGAGAATTAGCCCCGCTGAAAATGATGGATCGCTCGCGCGGCTGGACGATAGATGGTTTCAAGCGGCGCAACGAGGTGTCGCCCAGCGTTGAATACGGCTCCGGCATCATCCACAGCCTGGAAACCGGCGTCCCCAGGGTGGTATACGGCAATGTGTCTAATGAAGGCTTGATTGACAACCTGCCGCCGGGCTGCTGTGTGGAAGTGCCCTGCCTGGTTGACAAAAACGGCCTCCAGCCGACCTGCATCGGCAGCCTGCCGCCCCACCTGGCCGCCCTGATGCAGACCAACATCAACGTGCAGGCGTTAACCGTCGAAGCTGCGCTCACCCGCAAGCGGGAACACATCTACCACGCCGCCATGCTCGATCCGCACACGGCGGCGGAACTGGATTTGGAGCAAATTTGGAATTTAGTGGATGATTTGATTGCAGCGCACGGAACTATGCTGCCGGAGTATCGGTGATAAGCATTTTAGGCATGTCATTGCGAGGGCGCTTGGCCCCCGAAGCAATCCCCTGCGCCAGAAGGGGGATTGCTTCGCCTGCGGCTCGCAATCACATAAGGCTGAGTAGTTATTCGCTCATTCGCCATTCATGAAGATCAACAGATCCGCGGTAGCTGCTCACCGATTTGCATGGGGATGACGCGAGTTCCGCCGATGCCGGTGCGGGCCACCAGCATGCCAGGATGCTGCTCCACCACCCGCCCGATGATGGCGGCTCGCTGCCCCAGCGGGTGCCGGCGCATGGCCTCAAACACAGTCTCGGCGCTTTCGGGCGGCGTAATAGCGATGAGTTTGCCTTCATTCGCCACAAAGATGGGGTCCATCCCTAACAACTCGCAGGCGGAGCGCACCGCCTGGTTTACCGGCAGCTTGTTCTCGTCAATCTGGATGCCCACCTGAGAAGCCTGGGCAATCTCGTTGAGCGAGGAAGCCACCCCGCCGCGCGTGGGGTCACGCAGCACATGCACATGGGGGCTGGCGGCCAGCATATCGGCCACCAAACCGTTGAGCGGGGCGGTATCGCTTTCAATGGTGGTTTCAAACTGCAAACCTTCCCGCACGCTCATGATGGCCATGCCGTGATCGCCAATGGGGCCGCTCAGGATGACCACATCGCCCGGTTTGGCCCGCTGCGGCCCAATCTCAACCCCCGGCGGAACCAGCCCGATACCGCTGGTGTTGATGTAGACCCCATCACCGTGCCCCTTATCTACCACTTTGGTATCGCCGGTGACCAGGGCCACGCCCGCTGCCCGCGCCGCCGCCGCCATGCTTTCCACAATCCGGCCCAGCGTGTCGAGCGGCAAGCCTTCTTCCAGGATAAAACCGGCGCTGAGGTAGAGCGGCTTGGCCCCGCTCATGCTGAGGTCGTTGATGGTTCCGTTGACCGCCAGCTCACCGATGTCGCCGCCGGGAAAAAAGAGCGGCCGCACCACAAAAGAATCGGTAGACATGGCCAGCCGCGTCCCATTCAAGCTCAACACGGTCGAGTCGCCCAGATTCTCCAATAATTCATTGCGAAAAGCCGGCAAAAAAAGATGTTCGATCAGTTCGGCGGACAATTTGCCCCCGCCGCCGTGCCCCAGCACAATATTGGGATGATCCCGCAGCGGCAGCGGGCAGCTCCAGCCTTCAAAGTTCAAATTATTAACCATAGCGCCTCTACCAGTTACGTTAAACGTTTGGACGTTTAACGTTCTAACGTTCAAACGCTCAAACGCTCCAGCGAAATAAAGCGGCCATATTGGT
>CAZDMM010000526.1:0-5726 GCA_964505845.1 uncultured Caldilineaceae bacterium | reverse complement strand
ACCGCCCACGCCATTGCCGGAGACCGGGAGAAAACCCTGGCCGCCGGCTGCGATGACTACAGCACCAAGCCGGTTGACTTTCCCCAACTGCTCACCAAGATTCAGAGCCTGTTAAAGCTGGAGGCCGCCTGATGCAACCCGGTTCTGTGTTGATTGTGGATGATAACGAAGATATTCGCAGCGTCCTGGCCGGCCAAATCAAGCGGCAGGGCCACGCGGTCGCCATTGCCGAAAACGGCCGCCAGGCCCTCGAACTGCTCCGCACCCAGCCGTTTGATTTGATGCTGTTGGACATTATGATGCCGGAGTTGGACGGCTACGGGGTGCTGGCCCGGCTCAAAGCCGATCCCGACCTGCGTCACCTGCCGGTCGTGGTCATCTCGGCGGTGGACGACCTGGACAGCGTGGTCCGCTGCATCGAACTGGGGGCCGACGATTATCTGTTCAAGCCCTTTAACAAGGTACTGCTCAAGGCCAGGGTGAGCGCCTGCCTGGAAAAGAAACAACTGCGCGACCAGGAGCAGAATTATCTGCGGCTGATCCAGGCCGAACAGGAGAAGTCGGAGCGGCTGCTGCTGAACATTCTGCCCCGGCCCATTGCCGAGCGGCTGAAACAGGGCCAGGTAACGATTGCCGATAACTTTGCCGAGGTGACGGTGCTCTTTGCCGATCTGGTAGACTTTACCAAGCTGTCGGCCCGCATCTCGCCCAGAGAGCTGGTTTCTTTGTTGAATGAAATCTTCTCTACCTTTGACCAGTTGGCCGAGCAGCACGGCCTGGAAAAGATCAAAACCGTCGGCGATGCTTACCTGGTGGTTGGCGGGCTGCCCACCCCCCGGCCCGACCACGCCGCCGCCATTGCCGAGATGGCCCTGGACATGCAGCAGGCCGTGGCCCACCTCAGCGCCCAGTTGGAAGAAAGTTTCAGCATCCGCATCGGCATCAACACCGGGCCGGTGGTGGCCGGGGTGATCGGGGCCAAGAAGTTTAGCTACGACCTGTGGGGCGACACGGTCAACCTGGCCAGCCGCATGGAATCGCACGGCCTGCCCGGCCAGATACAAGTAGCCCCCGCCGCTTACGAGCATCTGCAAGATAAATATGAATTTGAGGAGCGCGGCTGCATCCCGGTCAAAGGCAAAGGCGAGATGAGAACCTATCTCCTGACAGGCCGGAAAGCACCCCACCTTAATGGACGAGTGAACGGCCCGGCGGTGATGGCTGTTAAACCCTAACTTTTTATAGAAAGGACCCACCCATGTTAAAGGTGATCCGTGGTAAAACCTACTGATAACTCAACCGACAAGAGTTCGAAGCCCTTATCGCCCCCTACCGGCGAAGGGATAGTGCTCGACATTGGCACGGGCGATGGCCGCTTTGTCTACCAATCGGCGCGGCAGAACCCCCACAAATTCTACATCGGCCTGGACGCCAACCCTCAGCCCCTGGCCAAGATATCAGAGAAGATACAGCGCAAGCCGGCTAAAGGCGGCCTGCCCAACGTGCTCTTTATCCAGGCGGCGGTCGAGGCCCTGCCGCCGGAACTGGACGGCGTGGCCGATGAAGTCCACATTCATTTTCCCTGGGGCAGCCTGCTGCGGGCGGTGGTCACGGGGGATGAAACGGTGCTGCGCAGTTTACGGCGCGTCTGCGCCCCCGGTGCGTTGCTGGAGATTGTGACCGGGCTGGACCCCGAACGGGATCAGGCAGAGATAGCAGCATTAGGTTTGGAACCGCTTACGCCTGACTTTTTAGAAACAACCCTTGTTCCTCGCTATGAAGCGCTTGGGTTTGAAGTGGTCGAAAAAGGCGTGCTGACCCCAACAGATTGGCCCACACTTAACACCACCTGGGCCAAACGGCTTCACGGCAGCGCCACCCGCCCCTTAAGCTATCTTATTGCTCAAGCGGTTTAACCTTAAAGGGGGATAAAGATGATAAACGGCGTTAAAAGCGAGGGCCGGCCCGGACGCGGCTGCACCTTTTACTTTACCCTGCCCGCCGCACCGCACCCCCAGCCGAAAAGCCCCTTCCCCTCTCCCTATCGTTTTGGCAAAAACTAAAAACTCAGCAGATTCAATTTACCGTAGGGCAATTTTCCGTAGCGCGGCATCCCTATACCGCATCCATCCCTATGCCGCTGGCTGAACCAGCGCCACAGCCGTATAAACCAAACAGAGGGAGAGGCTGACGTTTACCGCCACCTGCAGCCGGGGCCGGTGCAGATAACGCTTAATGGCTGTGCCAAATAAAGCCCAGGCCGAGGTAGCCGCAAACGAAATTGCGGCCAACAGGAACGCCGCCGCCGTTACCAGGGCCGGGTTATGGCTAATGGGGGCCAGAAAGGCGGAAAACAGGGTAAAGGCGTAAACAATCAACTTGGGGTTTATTGCTTGCAGCAGCAGCCCGTGACCAAAACCCAGCGGGTTCAGCCCGGTTTCGCTGAAGATATAACTGGCTTTGAGCAGCCCAAAGGCCAGGTAGAGGATATAGGCCGCGCCGATATAGCGCAGCGCCGGTTCAAGCGCCGGAAAGAACTCCAGGAGTGCGGTCGAAAGCCAGCCGCTAATCAGCATAGCGCAGAAAACCCCGGCGGCCAGGCCCACCTGGTACGGCAAAGTATTTTTGTAACCATGCAGCACGCCCAGCGAGGCGCTGGAGATGTTGCTGGGGCCGGGGGTAAAGGTAGAAATCAGCACATAAGAAAGTAAAGGTAGCAAATTAATCGCCATCATTGGTCTCTCCTGATTAAAGGATAGTATCAGCAGCTCCAAATTTGCCGTAGGTCGGCAGCCCCACACCTGCCCTTGCAGCGCAGGTGCAAGCCGCCCGCAGAGGCATAGGGATGCGTCTGCTACAAATAAAAATTGTTATCTAACCTGTTGGGCATATTGGCCGGGCGTGACGCCAATAATTTGCTTAAAGCGGCGCGTCAGGTGGCTTTGACTGCTAAAACCGGCCTCAGCCGCCACCTCGGCCAGGGGTTTGCCGGCTTCAATCAGCCGTTGGGCTTGGCGAATGCGCACGCTTTCCAGGTAAGTGTAAGGGGGCATGCCCACTTCGGCCCGAAAGGCCCGCAGCAGATAATAAGGGCTAAGCGAGACGTGTTCGGCCAGTTGGGTCAGGCTGATGCCCTGGGCAAAATGTTCATCAATATAGCGCCGGGCGCGTTGGATGGCGGCGGGTTCTTTACCCAGCCGTTGTTCGGTATAGTGGATGTCCGCATAGCGCTTGATAAGTTGGGCCAGGGTCCAAATAAAGCGCGACTCGCCTTCCAGGGGACTCGCTCCTTGAACCAGGGCTTGATGCAGGCCCAAAACGCTGTCCCTGGCCCACGGCTGGTCAACCCGCACGCTGCCAAAGAAGGGCAGCGCCTGCTCCCGCCCGGTCAGCTCAAGAACCGCCCTTTGCATGTGGCCGGTTGTGGGGTAGATAGAGCGCATGGCAAAGCCCTGGGCATCGGCAGCCTCGCCGGTATGAACAGCCCCCGGATTGATCAGGATCACCCCCCCTGGCGGCGTAAAATATTTAGTACCCTTGTGGGTAAAAGATTGGCGGCCCTGCTCGATAACGCAGATTACGTAATAATCATGGCTGTGGCGCGGGTAGGCATGCTGAACATAAAAAGCCTGAAACAGCCCCACCTCGAGCTGAGGGTTATGCCAGATTTTAGTCCACTCTTTAGCTTGCATACTGTCTTATGAGTTTTGAATTTCAAAATCGGTAACAGCCTGGAAGGTTGGAAGGCTGGAGGATTGGATAACAGGGAGTACCCAATCTTGC
The DNA here is from genome assembly GCA_964505845.1 of uncultured Caldilineaceae bacterium. Taxonomy (GTDB): domain Bacteria; phylum Chloroflexota; class Anaerolineae; order 4572-78; family J111; genus DSQQ01. The sequence continues at coordinate 1,943 of CAZDMM010000526.1, read as the reverse complement.
CAATCCCCAGGACACCCGGAAGGGGTGAGGCACGCACAGCACAACCATCCAATCTTCCAAACGCATTGCCGAATTTGGTGGTCAAACTTCATTAATGTACCTGTTCAAAGCTTTGTTACCGGATTGCTTGAGTGATCTCATTGTACCATAAGCTCAGGCTGCTTGTCTTGCATGATATTGCCCTATCTTTCTGTCCCCCTAACCCCTTCACAAAAACGCCGTTTTCGAGTATGCTGGTTCATAAAGTTAACAGGTATCTATTCAGCAGACCCATACAGTCGTTTCTTTTTCGCCGGGATTTGGGGATTAGGGGATGAAATTTTTAGATAAAATCCCCAAATCCCCTAATCCCGGCAAGAAGTTTTCGGTTTTGGTAGATTCTGCTGAATAAATACGTTAACAGGTTAGAAAAGGGGGTAAGAACCATGACCATCAAATATAGCTTGCACAAAAATCGTCTGCCTAACGGAGGCAATACCTACCGGGCCAGGGTTCAATATGTGAGGGTGGTAAACCTGGAGGGCGTGCTCGACCGGATGGTGCTGCAACATTCAACCCTTACACGGGCCGACATGCTGGCTGTGCTGGAGGAGTTTTTGGTGGCCGTGCTGCAACTGCTGCTGGATGGGGTGCGAGTGGTGACGCCCTTGGGCGAGTTTGGCCTGACCATTAAAGGCACTTTTGACAGCGTGCAGGACAAGTTTCAGCCTGGCCGCCACCAGATTGAACTGGTGCTCAAGCCGGGCAAGCGGCTGGAACGGGAATTCAAACGCCAGGCCAGGGCTATGCGGGTAGCAGGCAAAGTGCCCTACCCTACGCCCTGGGTTTACACCAACCTGGCCGACCCCGCCGCCGCCGACCGCCTGCTCCCCGGCCAGATGGCCCGGCTGACCGGCGCAAACCTCAAGTTTAACCCCGCCGACGAGCGGCAGGGCCTCTTCCTCATCCCGCTGACCGCCGGCCTCGACTCCCCGCCGGCCGGCCCGGCCGTGCGGGTCAACGGGGTCGGCTACAACACCAGCCGCAAACTGCTCTTCCTGGTTCCCCTCGATCTACCGCCCGGCCCCTACTGCCTGGAAGTCCGTGCTATCTTTGGCAACAACCAGTTGCGGGCAGGGAAGCTGCCCGAAGTGCTGCACGTTTCTTAGGCTGGAGCCACCCCTCACAAGGCGTGTTTCCTCTCTTTTCTGCGCTTGTAGGGAGTCTATTCCAGCCTAGAATTAATTTGATTCCAGGCTAAAGTTATTTTGATTCTAGGCTAGAATCGTTTTGATTCTAGGCTAGAATCGTCTCAATTGTCGCCTAAAATAGATTGAATGTTAGCCTGGCCTGACTCACTTATAGCGGCTGGTGTGGGTGCAATCTCGGCGTGTTATGGGTGACAACAGCCTTGATTCGGTTGAAGCATAGGGCAAGAATCCCCGGCTGCGGCGTTAGATACGTCGGGCCTTGGTAAAAGTTTGTCTTTTCTGAAAAGCTTTGCTGGGCAGAGACGGGCCGGTTTTGGGGGGATTGTCAGGGGGGAGGGGGTGTGATAAAATAGGGCGAAATGAAAGAAACGATTTGTGGTTTGAGTGGGCCAAAAAATGAAGTACCTTGACGAGATAAAAGGCGAACCCCAAACTAGTTATAGCTTTTACATGTAAACAGGGTAATAAGATGAAAAATCAGCCAATCCCTAGACTCGACAAGCACCCCCAGCTTCATGAATATCTTCTTAAGTATTGCAGAATACAAAAAGGAGAGGTGTGGCATGATCCTTTAGGGAAGCATGAGATCGGCTGTTTAGACGCAACAAGTCGTACCGATATCCAAAAACTCATGGCTGATCATCGAGCAACGCTTGCCCTCCATGATCCTCCTTATAATTTAGTAGCCTTTGAACAAAAGAGGGTTGGACTCGCTTTTTAGCTGGTTACGTTTGAACGTAACCTACTCGTAAC
>CAZDMM010000525.1:0-5728 GCA_964505845.1 uncultured Caldilineaceae bacterium | reverse complement strand
CCGCGCTTCGTGCGAGATACTGCGCCGCACCGGGGTTAAGGTATACAGCCCGGCGGGGCGTGACCTTTTGCGCCAGGCCGGAGCCGTAGTAGAAGAGGAATTGGTCAAGATTCCGCCCTCGCTGGTAGAGGCAGCTCTGGCCTCTGCCCCCCGCAGCTTTAACCTTTACCGGCGCGGCAGCCAGGAGGTGGCCGTAAAGCTGGACGGCCAGCAGGTCTACTTTGGCCCCGGCTCCGATACCCTGCGCTATCTTGACCCGCGCAGCGGCAGCCGCCGTGATTATAAATTGGCCGACATTGCCGACTGCATGCGGCTGTGCGACGCTCTGCCCGAAATCGGCTTTGTCATGTCGGTGGGGATTCCGCGCGACGTGCCGACCGAGCGTTACTTTTTGTACCAGTTTGCCCAGATGCTGCGCCACACCACCAAGCCCATCGTGTTTGTGTGTGATGGGGCCGCCGATATTGAAGCCATCACGGCGATGGCAGCGGCCGTGGCCGGCGGGCTGGATAAGCTGTCGCAATATCCCAACCTGCTGCTCTATTCGGAGCCGACCACGCCGCTGCAACATTCGCTGGAGGCCACCGACAAGCTGCTCTTCTGCGCCCAGCATGCCATCCCGGTAACGCATTCGCCCGCGCCGATGATGGGCGGCACCGCGCCGGTGACGGTGGCCGGAGCCGTGACCCTGGGCAATGCCGAAATGCTCAGCGGCCTGGTGATGCACCAGCTCCGGCGGCCCGGCGCGCCTTTTTTGTACGGACATGGGGTGCATCACCTGGATATGAAGGAGATGATCAGCGTGTACGGCGCGCCGGAGTTTCAACTGGCCCGCGTCCTGGCCGCCGAGATGGGCCGCTTTTACCACCTGCCGGTGTGGGGCTACACCGGCCACAGCGACAGCAAAGTGGTGGATGGTCAGGCCGCCGCCGACGCCCAATTTTCGGCCCTGGTGGCGCTGCTGGTCAAAACCAACCTTAACCATGATGTCGGCTACCTGGAAAGCGGGCTGACCAACTCGCCGGAGATGATGACCTTGACCAATGAGATCATCTCGCAGAGCCGGCGTTTTGTGGGCGGGGTGCGGCTGGATGACGAGGCCCTGGCAGTGGAAGCCGTCCACGAAGTAGGGCCGGGCGGCGAGTTTATGAGCCATCCTCACACCCTGGCCCACTGGCGTGAACTGTGGCTGCCCCAGGTGTTTGACCGCCAACGCCTGGAACCCTGGCAAGAGCGCGGCAGCAAGGATGTCAACGCCCGCCTGCGCGAGCTAACCGTCAGCCTGATGGAGGAGCACCATGTAGAGCCGCTGCCAGACTCGGTGGAGCGGGAGTTGGAGGTGATTTTACAGGGGAGAGGATAACCTTCAAGTAAAACGTAAAACGTAATGGTTTTAAGTCAAGACTCAATAAGTCATTACGTTTTTCGCTTTACGCTTAGAGGCGTCATGAAAGTTCGCTTCCACAAATACCAGGCGCTTGGCAACGATATGCTGGTGCTCGACCCGGCCACCTTTAAGCTGGCCTTGACCCCGGAAGCTATCCGGCTGCTGTGCGACCGCCACTTTGGCCTGGGTGCAGACGGCATCTGCTACGGCCCGCTGCCCGGCCAGTCTGGCCCGCCCCGCATGCGTTTTTTCAATCCCGACGGCAGCGAGTCGGGCAAAAGCGGCAACGGTCTGCGCATCTTTGCCCGCTACGTGTGGGAGCAGGGCTACGTGTCGCCGCCGGATTTTGAGCTGGGCATTGGAAACGAAACGGTGCAGGTTACGCTCAAGGATGAGGCCGGGCGGCGGATGGCGGTGGCGATGGGGCGGCTGTCTTTTCATAGTGAGGATATTCCGGTCAGCGGCCCGGCGCGAGAGGTGGTCAACGAGGTGATGACCCTTGCCGGCCGCCAATACTGCATCACCGCCGTGACCATTGGCAACCCTCACTGCGTTATCTTTACCGAAGAGCTTTCCGCCGCGGTGCGCGCCGCCGGGCCGCTTATCGAAACCGCCCCGCACTTTCCGCAGCGCACCAATGTACAGTGGGCAAAGGTGCTGGATCAGCACACCTTGCAGATTGAGATTTGGGAGCGGGGGGCCGGTTATACCCTGGCCTCCGGCACCTCAAGCTGCGCCGCCGCCGGGGCGGCCATTAAGACCGGGCGCTGCCTCAGCCCGGTAGAGGTGCGCATGGCCGGCGGCGTGGCCCTGGTAGAGATTGATACGCAGTGGCAGGTGCGGCTGACCGGCCCGGTAGAGGCGGTCAGCTCTGGGGCATTGGCGGCAGATTTGGCGGCCAAATTGTCTTAAAGAGTGCCGGACACCTGGTTGGTGAAAGGTATACACACCTAAGATTTCGATATTTCATTGAAATTAGACAGGATTTACAAGATTAACAGGATTGTTAAACAGTTTTATCTTGTCCATCTTGTTAATCCTGTCCCAAAAAGAGAATATCAAGGAATAAGGCGGTCAATCGTCAGATACTGGGCGATGATGAGGCGCTGTCCCAGCCTTCCAGGGCCGCCATGGCTGCGCCGACGCCGGCCCCAAACTGCACCGGGTGGCCCAAATCGGCCAGGCTGCGCTCCAGGATGGCAAGCTGCGCCGCCAGGTAAGTGGGATGGGCGGCTTTACCCATGTGCCCCAGGCGGAACAGTTTGCCCACCAGTTCGCCGTAGCCGCCAGAAATCATCACCCCGTACCGCTCCCGCATGTGCTGGCGGAGCTGCTTATCATTAATGCCCTCCGGCATCTTGACCCCCGTCACCGCTACCCCGGCGATTTCCTCCCGCGCCGCCCACAGCTCTAGCCCCATCGCCTTGACTCCGGCCCGGCACGCCTGGGCAATTTTGGCATGGCGGGCGGCATAATGCTCTAAACCTTCGGCCAAAACCTGGCTCAAAACCGACTCCAGGGCGTAAATGAGGCTGACCGAAGGGGTGTAAGGAAAGACGCGCTTATCCAGCCAGGTGTCCTTCCAATCCAAAATCGAGAGGAAAGTGCCGCGCAGCGGGGCGGGCTGTTTGCGCTCCAGCGCCTGCCAGGCCGCCGGGCTGAGCGACATCAACGACAGCCCCGGCGAACCGCCCAGGCACTTCTGCGGCCCGGCTACGGCCACGTCAATGCCCCACTCCTCCGGGCTGAGCAGTTCCCCACCCAGGCCGGAAACGGTATCCACAATGGTCAGCACCCCAAATTCCCTGGCAATCTGCCCAATCTCTCGCACCGGGTTGACCGTGGCCGAAGGCGTCTCGGAGTGAACCACCGACAGAAACTTGATGTCGGGCTGCTGCTGCAGGACGCGGCGCACCGCTTCGGGGTCAACAGCATCGTTATAGGGCACGGCCAGTTCCACCGTTTGGGCCCCGTACTTCTCGATAAAGAGCTGGTACCACTTGCCAAAGACGCCGGAGACCAGGTTCAGCACCTTATCGCCGGGCGAAAAGAGACAGGCCGCCGCCGCTTCCAGGCCCAACACGGCCTCACCCTGCATGATGACCACCTCGTAACGGGTCTGAAAGACCTGCTGTAATAAGCGGCAGGTGCGCTCATACAGCTCGATAAAAGCCGGGTCGTAGTGATACAGCACCGGGCGAGATTGATCGCGCAAGGTGCGCTCGGTCAGTTCCACCGGCCCGCCGGCCAGGGTCATGATAGGCCAATTGTCTGTCATGGTATTCTCCTTAAAAAGTGGAAGATTGGAGACTGCTCCTGGTCAACTTCCAGTCCTCCACCCTTCCATTCTTCCAACCCTCCAACTCTACTTCAACTCATCCAATCGTTTATGCATCCCCTCGGCATCGCCGATGGCAGAGACCTTGATTTTCCCGGCAATGATGTCGGCTTTGGCCTGCTCCACCGCTTTGACCACGTCGGCCGGGACATCGGCCGGCAGGTCGAGCAGACGCACCCCGCCGGAGGCCACGTCCATCGTGTAAACCTTGCCAAAGGCGCCGTTTTCAATATCACCGATCATCTGGTCGTACAGGCTGCTGTAATCAAACAGCACCGAGGTCAGCAGCACCTCGCGGTACTGTTTGCTTTTGTCGCCAATCACGTCAATAAACTTAACCTTAGTCCCATTCTGGGCGTTCCACTCCTGGATGGCATTGAGCATGCCAAAGGAGGCCCCGTCGCCCATGCCAAAAATGATGTCCGCGCCCGCGCCCAATTCCGACTGGGTGACGCGCTTGGCCCCGGCGGCATCCTCATAGGCCGCCGCTCCGATGACGCTGTACAGCACCTGTACCGCCGGGTCGGCGGCCTTGACCCCCTCGGCAAAGCCCACGGTCATAAAGTTCCAGGTGGGCGGCTCATCGGAGGCCACAATGCCGACCGTCTTGCTTTGAGTCAATTTGGCGGCCAGCACTCCAGCCAGGTAAGCCACCTCCTGGGCCTGGGTTTCCACGTCAGACACGTTTGGCCCCACCGCTTTGGGGTTTTCGACCACCACCACATTCACTTTGGCTTGTTTGGCAAACTCCGGGCAGGTGGTCTGGTAGCCGCTGGCGTGGCACACCATGAGGTCAAACTTACGCTCGGCCAAATCGCGCAGCACCGGGGTGATATCCTCGTAGCCTAAATTCTCGGCCACCTCCAGCTTAAAGCCGCGCTTTTTCTCTACCACGGCCATCGAGTCGGCTGCCTGCTGGTTCCAGCCCTGATCGGTGCGGCTGGCCGGCAGCAGCACAGCCACGTTAGCCACTGTTTGGCCGGGCTGACTCGCTCCCCCGCCGGTTGAGCTTCCACCGCAAGCGGCCAAAATTAAACTCAACCACAGGGTTGACACTATAAGTCCGTAATATTTTAAAGGTTTCATATGCTCGTCCCCCTCACACAAATAGATAGGCTCAGTTTCAGTTGGGTTCACCTTCCCGGAAGCTGATTCGAGGCCAAATTGCCCGGATTACAAGACGATTTTTGAGCCTGAGTTTAGCTTCCGGGAAGGTTGCTGTATGGTCTACAGGTTAAACACTTTAACGGCGTTGTCCCGTAGAATCTTCCGTTTGACCTCGTCCGAGAAATCGGTTGCCAAAAACTGCTGGATGTTGGCGTCAATATCGGTCACGCCGGGGCCGGGCCAGTCGGAGCCGAACAAGGCTTTATCGGCCACCCGCTCCAGCCAGGGGTAGTACTGCCGCAGATATTTGGGTGGGGTGCTGGAAATGTCAAAATAAACGTTGGGATGGCGGCGCAGCAAAAAGAAGGCGGTGTCGGTGTACAGCGGCCGCCCGGCATGGGCGGCGATGATTTTGAGGTCAGGGAAATCTACGGCCACATCGTCAATGGGCATGGGGTCGGCAAAGCGATTGCGCGCTCCGGCAAAGATCGAGGTGCCGGTATGCACCATCACCGGCGCGCCGTACTCAATACACTTTTCATAGACCACCGCCAGCGGCTCAAACTCTTTTTTGAACAGATAATCATTGACATTAAAAAATTGGTGAGGCGGGTGCAGTTTGATGGCTTTGAGGCCCAAATCACCCAGCAGATGATCCATGTGGGCGGCCATGTCGCGGGTGAGGCGCGGGTCTACCCCGGCAAAGGGAATAAAACGATCCGGGTACAGGGCGGCAAAGCGGGCGCAGAAGTCGTTGATGGCCTCAGTCAGGCCAAACACCTCCGGGCTGAGGTTGACAATCAGCCCCAGGCGCTCCAGGTTGTGGGCGTCCATATAGGCCACCAGGGAGTGGGGATCGGTGGTCAGGCGGTATAGATGCTGCTCATCCGGCTGAG
>CAZDMM010000524.1:0-5763 GCA_964505845.1 uncultured Caldilineaceae bacterium | reverse complement strand
GCTTTTGTTACCTGACTTCCCTCAAAAGCAAAGAGTTCTGCGGAGTTCTAAATACGTTTTACGTTTTTTTCTGAATCAACTCATCAACCCTCCAACCTTCCAGATTAACACCAATTTCCTCTTTCTTCTCCGCTGTGGTAAAATTGCCCTGGTTATCCTCAGGGTACAACGAGGATATGGGGGCAAATGGGCGATGAAACTTTAACTACCAATACTTACAATCATTCTGCTTCACTCCCGCCATCTACTTCAACCGTTACTCCCCTCACCGTTTACACGCTGGGCCGCTTTGCCGTTTATCGCGGCGACGAACTCCTGGACGACTCCGCCTGGAAGCGGCGCAAAGCCAAAACCCTCTTCAAACTGCTGCTGTTAGCGCCCCAGCGCCAACTGCTCAAAGACCAGGCGCTCGATTGGCTCTGGCCCGACCAGCCGCCGGAACGGGCCATGAACAACCTGCACCGCACCTTGTTTGTGCTGCGCCGCGCTTTGCAGCCAGATTTATCCGATGCCACCGCGTCACCCTATCTTCTCTTCAAAGATGGTTTGCTCACCCTCAACCCGGCCGCCGTGGCCTGGGTGGATGCCGAGGAATTTGAGCGGCTGCTCCAACTGGGCCAGCAGGCCGACCACCCCCTGCCGCACTACCAGGCGGCTCGCGCCCTGTATCACGGCGAGTTTTTGCCGGAAGACCGCTATGAAGAGTGGGCCGACGACCCGCGCCAGCGCCTCAGCCTGGCTTACCACGTCCTGCTGCAGCGCCTGGCTCGCCTCTATGCCCAGCGCGCCGCCTACAATGAAGCCATCGCCTGCCTGCAAGAACTGGTCGGGCTTGACCCCACCAACGAGGAAGCCTGCCGCCAGTTGATGGGCCTTTACGCCCAGGTGGGGCAGCGTCACCAGGCCCTACAGCTTTACCAGCAGCTTTGCCAAACCCTCCGGCGCGAGCTGGAGGTAGAGCCTGCCGCCGAAACCAGCGCCCTGTACCAGGCCATTGCGGCCGAACGCGGCTACCCGATTCCCCAGGCCAGCACGGCGCTCATGTTGAGCAAACCGCGCTGGCCGCAGCCTTCGCCGCCACATGCCCTGGTTGGCCGTGAAGCCCAGCTAACCACCCTGCAGAACCTGCTTCTGCAGGCGTCAACCGGGCAGGGCCGGCTGGTCATTATGAGTGGAGAGCAGGGGGTGGGCAAAACTCGCCTGGCGGAAGAGGTCATCCGGCAGGCTCAGGCCGCCGGTGTGCCGGTGCTGTACGGCGCCGCTTATGAGCAAGAGGGACGCCTGCCCTATGGCCCCTTTGTGGAGGCCATCCGCAGCACCTTGACCGAGCAGACCGGGCTACACCTGCGAGAGGGGTTGGGCCAGTTTCGCCATGACCTGGCCCGGCTGCTGCCGGAACTGGCCGACCCGCCCCTGCCCGAGCCGGCGGTGGGCCAGGAGCGGCAGCGTTTGTTTGATGCGGTCGTGCTGGCGCTAACGTTGCTGGCTGCCGATAAAATGCGTCAACCAAACTCGATAAAGGCTGGAAGGTTGGACGAACCGGAAGGCTGGCAAAGCTTGACCAATCCACAGAGCGACAAAGCCAGTGTTCCAACCTTGCCAATCCCCAGGACACCCGGAAGGGGTGAGGCACGGAGCCCTTCCGGGCCTCCTGGGGACAAAGTGCAACCTTCCTCAAAACAGAGTACCCACTTGTCCACCCCAGGCTTGCTCCTATTTTTGGATGACCTCCATGCTGCCGGGGAGTCGAGCTTGCAGTTGCTGCATTACCTGGCCCGCCGCCTGGCCAATCTGCCGCTGCTGGTGCTCTGCACCGTGCGGGAAGAAATGGCCCAACGCGGTACGCCCATCGCCCGGCTGTGCCGCGAACTGTCTGAACAGAATTTGTGCCGGCGTCTCCACTTATCCACCCTTAACCCCACCGAGACCGCCCGGCTGTGCGCCGAACTGCTGGCCGGGCCGGTAGCCCCGGAAGTAGCCGAAGCCATCGCCGAAATCAGCGAAGGCAACCCCTTCTTTGCTCAAGAGATTGTGCTGGCCCTGGTAGAGACGCGCCAAATTGAGCTGCGACAGGGCGCCTGGCATTTTACGCGAGAACTGGCCGCCTATCCGGCCGAACGAGCTGCCGGCGTCAACGGGCGGCCCTGGGTTATCCCCGACCGGGTACAGCAGGTTATCGAGCTGCGTCTGGAGCGGCTCAGCCCGGCGGCTTACCGGCTGGCCGGGATGGCGGCGGTCATCGGGCGGGAATTCAATTATCCGCTGCTGCAAGCGGTCAGCCAGTTGCCCCATACCATGCTGCTGGATTTGCTGGATGAGATGGTGAGCGCCTATTTGCTCGAAGAGACCGGGGCCGGCTATCGTTTTCGGCACGGCCTTATTCGCCAGGTGTTGTATGAGGAGTTGACCAGCCACCGCCGCATCTGGCTGCACGGGCAAGTGGCGCAGGCGTTGGAGCGGCTGTGGGCCGGTCAATCAAACGAGCAGGCGGCCATTTTTGTGTATCACTATGAGCGGGCCGAGCGGTATGAGTTGGCCTTCCGCTCGCTGCTGCGGGCGGGCGACCAGGCCCAGGCCAGCTACGCCCTGCGCGAGGCGGTAGATTATTACGACCGGGCCATGCAGTTGAGCCAACAGCACGCCGAATTAGCCGGCGCCGAAACGATGGCCGGACTGCTACAACGCCGCGCCCAAACCCATCTGACCTTATCCGATTTTGAGGCGGCTATCCTTGATTTGGAGCAACTGCTGGAAAATAACCGCCGCACCCAGGATCGGCGGCTGGAAGGAGAGGCGTTGTATCAGGTGGGACTGGCCCACTATTGGGCGCACCGGCTGGAGCGGGCCGCCGCCTACCTGGATCAGGCTTTGCGCCTGGCCGAGTCGCTGCGCTACCCGGAACTGCGGGCCAAAGCCCTCAAGCTGCGGGCCATTTTGAGTTCCACCCAGGGCGAGGTTAGCCCTACGGCGGCCCTGGAGGTGGTGGAGGCAGGTGAGGGCGGCCCCAGCTCACCGGCCGAGGAGCATTGGGGGCTGGCTATGCTGGCTCACCTGCGCAGCGATTTTGAGAGCGCCTTGCAGCACGGCCAGGCTTGCCTGAAGCTGGGTCAGAGTTTGGGCCACACCTTTTTGGCCCTGGGTGGTTATTTTGTGGTGGGCATGTCCTATGCCAGCCGGGGGCATTATCAGGCCGCGCTGGATCATCTGCGGCAGGCGCTCGATTTGTCGGAAACGGCGGGGGATCGCTTTTGGCGGGCGCGGCTGTTGAACACGCTGGGCTGGGTCTACCGGGAGCTGTTTGATGTGGAGCAGGCCATCCGCTTTGACCGGGCCAGCTTGGAGGTGGCCGGGGCGGGCACGCCGCGCCTGACCGAGGCCGAGGGCAACGCCCTGGCCAACCTGGCCACCGATTACTTGCTGCAACAAGATTACGCCCAGGCCCGGCGCTACCTGGAAGAGGGCTTACGCGGCTCCGGCGAGAAGCCCTTTATGCGCTGGCGCTACCACACCCGCCTGCTCATCCTCAAAGGCCGGCTGGCCCTGGCCGAAGGGGATCCCGCCGCCGCCCTGGCCGCCGCCGAGGAGGCTATGTCCATCACCCAGGGGCGGCAGGCTCCCAAGAACTTGGCTCGCGCCCACCGGCTGCGCGGCGAAGCGTTGCTGGCTGCCGGGCAGGTAGCGGAGGCTCGCCAGGCTTTGCAGCAAGCTTTGACCGTGGCGCTGGAACTGCAAAGCCCGGCCCTCACCTGGCCTTGCCACCTGGATTTGGCCCGTCTTGAGGAAAGCAGCGGCGCTGTTCGGGAGGAAGTCCAGCGCCACTACCTGGCCGCCGCCGAGATTTTCCGCCAGGTGGCGGATCGGCTCACTGAGCCGGGGCTGCGGGAGTCGTTTCTCGGCGCGCCGGTGGTGCGGGGGGTGTTGGGAGCTGAACTTGCAAGGGCCAGTAGGGAGCAGGTATAATTTCTTTAGCGAGAATTTGAGCCGTTTTTAGATTATCGAAGGGATGAGCTATGAGCCAGGTTATTGAAGTGGTTGAACGTTATATTATTCCCGACTTTCCCACCCTTGACTTGCCAGAAGAGGATGGTGTGCCCTTGGAATCGAATTGGCATCGCCTGCAAATCAACTTACTGGATGATATTGTCGCCTATCGTTGGCGTGAGCGCAGCGACTTTTTTGCCGGTGGCAACATGTTTATCTATTTCAGCCTGCAACAGGCTCGTAACCGAGATTATCGCGGTCCCGATTTTTTTGTGGTCAAGGACATTGACGGCAGTTATCCGCGCCAGAAATGGGTAGTTTGGGAAGAAAACGGGCGTTATCCAGATGTTATCATTGAGCTTATGTCGCCCTCGACGGCGCAGGAGGATTTGGGCAGCAAAAAGGAGTTGTACGAGCGCACTTTTCACACCTCGGATTACTTTTGCTACGACCCGGATACTCAGAAGTTACAGGGGTGGCGACTGGGCGAACGGGGGTACGAGCTATTGACCCCGAATGAGCAGGGCCGTTTATGGAGTAGCCAACTGGAAGCCTGGATCGGTACCTGGGAAGGAACCTATCATCAAGAACAAGCAATCTGGTTACGTTTGTTTGAGGCCGACGGCCTGTTAAGCCCCACCGAGGCCGAAGCCGAACGCCAACGGGCCGAAGCGGCCGAAGCAGAAATCGCTCGCTTGCGGCAGCAATTGACTCGGGGGCAGGGGAACGGGTAAGAAGCCTTAAAGCTATCCATTGTGAAGCATTTCTCCCCGGCGACAATGGAATGCTTGCCGCAAACCGTTTGGGGCGAAAAACAGCCCAGCCGGGTGATCGAAACGCCGGTGTTTGAGTTTGCGGCGTAAACCGCCAAGCCACCGCCAAGGTTTTTCGCCAGGTGGCGGAGCGGCTCACTGAGCCGGGGCTGCGGGAGTCGTTTCTCGGCGCGCCGCTGGTGCGGGGGGTGATGGGGGAGGTTGAGTAGGGGTTGGGCTGACCGGAAATTATTAGTCAGCGTCGAGCCTCGAAAGGGAGTAGATATGCGAGATATTGATTTCAAAAGTGCCTATTACATCAAACTTGGCATCGGTGGAAAGTGGGAGAAGACAAGTATTCAAGAAAATAAGGTACGAATCGGTTGGGCTAATTGGATTGTTGAGGAAATAAACCAAAGAAATTGGGATGCTCTTAAAGAAAAGCATCAGCACGAATACAAGAATAAGAGTTCTGCTACGGCAGATATAAACGCATTAAAGACACTTGTTGAGTCTACATCGGATGATATATGGATAACTTTTCATGCCAGTCACCTCTGGTGGTGTCGAGTTGGTGAGCCAGGAATCTTTAAGGATGAGATTTCAAACTATCGTAAAGTGGCTGGACAGTGGAATAATCAGGATATTCACAATCAGCCTCTCATAATTAATCAAATTCCTGGTAGTATCTCAAAGGTACAAAGATTTCAGGGTACAATCTGTAGTGTCAAAGAAACTGATGATTTAAAACGTCTGCTAAACAATCAACCAAGCCAAGCTTTTCAAGCAATTTTAGAGGCTAAAAAGAGATTGATAGAAGAAGTTGAGGAAGGCTTAAAAAGGTTACATTGGAAAGATTTTGAAACATTGGTAGATTTGATTTTTCGTAACGCTGGTTGGCGGCGAACAAGTATTATCGGTGAAACAATGAAGTTTGTAGATATGGAACTGGAAGAGCCAATAACGGGGGATTTGTATCAGGTTCAAGTAAAGTCTGCTGCTTCCGTAGATGACTTGGAGCAGTACATGA
>CAZDMM010000523.1:4662-5766 GCA_964505845.1 uncultured Caldilineaceae bacterium | reverse complement strand
ATGTGCATGCCGCCATGCCCGAAGCGACTGTCCTCCAACTTGACTCGCAGGCCAATGCCATTCAGGCCCTTGACTCCGGCCGGGTGGATGCCGCCGCCATTGATGAGTCCACCATCCGCTGGCTGGTCAAACAAAGCCCCGACAAGTACAAGGCCGGCAATTATGGCTGGCTGCCGCAAACTTACTCGGCGGCGGTGCGTCCGGGCGACCAGGTGTGGTTAAACTTTATCAACACCGTTTTGCACGAAGGCATGGTTGGCGTGGAGTTTGATTTTTATGCGGCTGCTTTTGAGAAGTTCTTTGGCGTAAAACTCAGCCCGCCGCCCATCGGCTTCCCGGTTGAATTTGGCGTGCGCCAGATGTAAGTAGGCCGGCGATATTAAATTAACATTCCTCATGTCATTCTGAGGCCGAAGGCCGAAGAATCTCCCCGATACCTGCCTATAAAGGTGAGGCTGTGGGGACTCTTCGCTTCGCTCAGAGTGACATGAGGTTGACTCTGAGCTTATCCCGAATTCAAGTTAACAAAGGTCAACCTGCCTAATCTCCCCGGAGCCGTAGGGATGTATCATTTTAATTGGCGTCCTGTTTTCAAAAATTTTGATTTGCTGTGGAAAGGCTTACTGCTGGGGCTGCAAATTGCCATTTTTTCCCTGGCCATTGGCTGCGTGCTGGGCTTAATTGGGGCTTTTGCCCGCGTGTATGGCCCGCGCCCCGTCCGCACCCTGGTGACCGCTTATGTGGAATTTGTTCGTAACATTCCGTTGCTGTTGATTATATACTTTGTGTATTTTGCGCTGCCGCTCATCGGCATCAGCGTTTTGGACAACTTATGGTCGTTTATTTTTGCGCTGGCCCTTTATTCTGGGGCGTATTTAACGGAAACCTTCCGGGCCGGGATCGAATCAATCAGCAAAGGCCATCTTGAGGCGGGCAAAGCCATCGGCCTGACCCGTTTTCAGGTGGCCCGTTACATCACCATCCCGCTCATGTTTCGCATTGCCCTGCCTTCGTTGGGGAATACATTGATTTCCCTGTTTAAGGACACCTCCCTCGCCTCGGCTATTTCGGTCAATGAGCTGACCTACGGCGCGATTCGCATCA
>CAZDMM010000523.1:0-4652 GCA_964505845.1 uncultured Caldilineaceae bacterium | reverse complement strand
GTCAACACCTGGCGCATCATCGAGGTGTATACTGTGGTCGGCCTGATGTACCTGGTCACTTGTTATTCCATCGCCGGGCTGCTGCGTCTGTTAGAAAGACGCTTTGCCATGGTGCGGTAGAACCTATCTGAAAAGTAGGGTGGCACCCTATGCCGCCCGCTCCGCACACCTGCCCCACCGCAGGTGCGGGTAGGGATGCGGAGCTACATTTCAGGCAATCTCTTAAGGGTTAGGCAGCTAAAAGATGCAGACGGTTATTAGCAGTATTCCGCTCATCTGGCGTGGCCTTGTGGTGACGCTGGAGGTCTCGATTCTGGTGCTGATTTTTGGCACTCTCATCGGGGTTGGGGGAGGCTTATCGCTGCTCTATGGGCGGCGTCCTTTGCGCTGGCTGGTGCGGATTTATGTGGATACCATCCGCGGCATCCCGCTGCTGGTGCTGATTTTTGCTATTTTTTACGGCCTGCCGGCCCTGGGCTGGAAGGTGTCGGCCCTGACGGCGGCAGTGCTGGCCCTGAGCGTTTTTTGTGGGGCGCACGTCTCGGAGGTGATTCGGGGCGGGGTAGACTCGATTCCTAGGGGTCAAACGGATGCCGGCAAAGCCATCGGCCTGACCTTTGCCCAGCGCCTGCGCTACGTCATCTTTCCCCAGGCCCTGCGGCGGATTATCCCGCCCTGGGTCAACACGGCGGTGGAACTGGTCAAAGCCTCGTCGCTGGTGTCACTGGTCAGCGTGGTAGACTTGATGCTGGCAATTCAACAAATTGTGGGGCGCACCCGTGAAACCCTGCTGCTTTACGCGGTCGCCGCCTTGCTTTACTTTTTGATCAACTATACCATCTCAACTCTGGGAGTGAGGCTGGAAAAACGCTTCGCTTATCATTAACCTTTATGACCCAAAAAATTGTAGTCATTCAAGATTTAGTTAAACGTTACGGCACTTTGGAAGTGCTGCGCGGCGTCAGCGCCGAGGTAGACAAAGGCGAAGTGGTGGTTATTATTGGCCCCAGCGGTTCCGGTAAAACCACCATGCTGCGCTGCATTAATTTTTTAGAGGAGTATCAAGGGGGCCGCATCTATGTGGATGGGCAGCTTATCGGTTATAAGGAGCAGAACGGCAAAACCGTCAAACTGCCCGATGACACCGTAGCCAAAGTTCGAGCCGACGTGGGCATGGTATTCCAAAGCTTCAACCTATTTCCGCACATGACTGCCCTTGACAACGTGATGCTTGGCTTGACCAAAGTGCGCCAGCTGCCTAAAAGCGAGGCCGAAGAGCGCGCCGTCACCTGGCTCAAGCGGGTCGGCCTGGAAGATAAATTGAAAGCCTTTCCCTCGCAGCTCTCCGGCGGCCAGCAGCAGCGAGTGGGCATCGCCCGCGCCGTAGCGATGGAACCCAAAGTCATGCTGTTCGATGAGGTAACCTCAGCCCTGGACCCAGAACTGGTCAACGAAGTTTTGAAGGTGATGGTTGACCTGGCCCACACCGGCATGACCATGCTGGTGGTCTCGCACGAAATGCTCTTTGCCAAAGAGGTAGCGCACCGCATTATCTTTATGGACGAAGGCGTGATTGTAGAGCAAGGCACGCCCCAACAAATTTTTGAGCAGCCTCAAACCGAACGCTTGCAATCATTTTTGCACCGCTTTGCTAAGCTTGGGTAGAAAGGAGGTCAGGATATTATCGTACTTTTGGGGTAACAAATGGAGAAGATGCTTCGTTATAGAAGTACCCAAACTCTCAGCACGGTAAACAAGGAGTGCTCACAAACCTGTGACACGCCGTCAGCGATGAAAATCCCTCACCCCGTCGCTGGCGCGACTCCCCTCTCCCAATGGGACGCCGCTTTGCGCGCCTTTGGCGTGCGCGCCGGTCCCCAGGACACCCGGAAGGGGTGAGGCGGGGGGTAGGGGTGAGGGCTATTTTCTTAGGAGGAGCTATGAAGAAACTATTTTATTGGGTTCATTTAATCACTTTATTGGCCCTGGTTCTCACCCTGGCCCCGACCCGCATCGCCCTGGCGCAAGAGGTGACGTGTGACTCAGATGTGGTGGTACAGGCCGATGACTGGCTCTCAAAGCTGGCCGACAAGTTCTACGGCGACCCGCTGGCCTTCCAGGCCATTGCCGATGCCACCAATGCCAAAAACGCCACCGACAACAGCTACGCCAAAATTGACAATGTCAATGTAATTGAAGTCGGCTGGAAGTTGTGCATCCCCAGCGCGGGCCAAGCCCAGGCCTCCCTGAGCGAAGAGCGGCCTGCTATGGTTTCCATCCTCAACAAAGAGATGACCAAAGCCCAAATTGCCGAAGCCATCGCCGCCGAAGGCAGCCTGGTGGTAGGCAACTGGACTTACACCGCCAACGATGAACTGGTCAACCAGTTTCAAAAATATGTCAAAGATACCTATGGGGTAGATGTCACCCTCACTTACGAAGGCAGCCAGGCTCCCAGCACTTACCTGACCAATCTCTACGCAGCCCAAAAGGCCGGCAATCCCTCACCCTATGATGTATTGGCGATTGAGGAGAATTACTGGGCCGAAGCGATGAAACAAAATGCGGTGGATTCTTTCCTGCCTTCCGGTTTGGTGCCCAATCAGGCTTTGGTCTCACAAAAGTTCCAGCGTGTACCCACGGCCATCGCCTTCCAGGCCACCGCCTTTCCGGGGATTGTTTACAGCAAGAGCCGGGCCGGTTGGATAACCAAACTGCAAGACCTGGCCGACCCGCGCCTCAAGGGCAGAATCACCCTGCCGCTGCCCGGCGACATCACCGCTGGCGGCTTTCTGGTCACGATGGCGACCGAACTGGGTAAGGATTACAAAGACCCACAACAGATGGTTGAAACGGTGGACTGGGTGGTAGACAACATTGGCCCCAACGTACTTAAATACACCACCGACAGCTCCGAAATGCAGCAGCTTTTGCGCTCCGGCGCGGTGGATGCGGTGGGCTTCTGGAATTCGCTGGCCCGCCTGGAATATTTGAATGGCAATGACGATGCCGCGCTCCTGATTCCTCAAACCGGCGTATACCCGGCCAACGGCTATCTGTGGATTCCCAAAGGTGCGCCTCACCCTGTGTTGGCCCAGATTTTTATCAATTGGCGGATTAGCCCGGAGGTGCAATTCCCCAACAGTTGGCCCATTGAAAAAGGCCCCTGGGCGGAACTGCAAGAAGGCTTTTTGGGGCCGGGTTACACCGAGACATTGATTCCAGAGTGGCTTAAGGCCAACTATTTTGATTTTTATCCTAACTCCCAACAAATCAATGACCTGTTTTTATCCCTGGATTGGGAAGCCTACAACGCCGGCGTTGATACCTGGATGAACCACTACGCCCAACGATTGGGACAATAAGCGAATAGGCGAATGGTGAATGGCGAATTAAGAGGCGCCTATTCGCCATTCGCCATTCTGTGGGAGAAAAAACTCGATGGCCCAAGAGATTGTCACCGCCCAAGATATTGCCCCTCCTCTCAGCGCCAACCTCACCGGCGAGGCCGCAGCCGGCGGCCGCTTTCGCTGGCAGCCGCTACTGCTGCTGTTACCGGCAGTGCTGATGACTCTGCTCTTCCTCTTCTATCCGCTGGCCTTCATTGTGCTCATGAGCTTTACCGAGAAGGGCAGCTTTCTCTCGCCCGCGGGAGCCGTCTATACCTGGCAAAATTACGCCGACCTGCTGGGCCGCTACGCACCCAATGTTTGGGTGACGGTCAAGCTGGCCGGCCTGGCCACCCTGGTTGACTTAATTTTAGGCTTTCCCTTTGCCTACATCCTGGTACGCAAAGTTCGCTACCGGGATTTGGTGCGCGGCTTTATGGTCTTCCCCATGTTTGGGGCACTGTACATTGCCTTTGGCCTGCGTTTTATCCTGCTGCCCGGCGGCTGGTTGTCGCCCTTGTTTGACCTGGTAGGGCTGCAAGGCACGCAGATACTCTATGGCCTGCCGTCGGTAGTTTTTGCCATGGCGGTCTTTACCTTTCCCTTCATGGTCATGAACATCGGGGCGGCCCTGAGCAATGTTGACCCCGTTTTGGAAGAAGCCTCGGCCTGCCTGGGGGCCAAATCCTGGCAAACCTTTGGGCGGGTGGTGCTGCCTTTGACCAGTTCCGGCATCATCGCCGGGCTGCTCATGTGCTTTGGCTGGAGCGTCGGCGCTTTTGCGGAGCCGCTGCTGCTCGGCACGCTGGAAGAGCAGCGCACCCTGGCCTGGACGCTCTACCAGCGCGGGGTGATCCAGTTTGATTACGGCCTATCTACAGCCATGGGCGTGGTCTTGATGATTTTGGCCTTCACCGTCAATTATGCTTCGCTGCGTTACTCGCGCGGGGCGTTAGTGCAATAACATTCTAACGTTTATCTTGCTCCCAAACTGAGTTATCTTTATCTTGTTTTATCTTGTTCCCAAACTGAGTTTGGGAACAAGATAACAAACTGGGTTTGGGAACAAGATAACAAAAGGATTGCTATGACCACCCAACCGCTTCCTGGCCGAAGTTTTCGTTTTTCCACCCGCTGGCTGGGCGACTTGTTCAGCCACGCTTATATCTGGCTGTGCCTCTTTATCTTTGTGGCCCCTTTTCTGGCCCTGTTGAATTATTCTCTGCAAAAGGGCGTCAGCGGCGCTTATACCCTGAGCAATTA
>CAZDMM010000522.1:0-5772 GCA_964505845.1 uncultured Caldilineaceae bacterium | reverse complement strand
GCGGGCGGAGTAGCTCTGGACCAGGTCGGCCTCGGGGTGGCTGGGCAGCAAATGCCGGCCAATGACCGCCATATAAATGACGCCAAACAATAGAATGAGCAGGCCCATGGGGCTAAAATCAAAAAAGTTAAAAGTTTGGCCGGTGCTTTGGTGTAAAATATGGGCGGCCAAAATATTGGGCGGCGTGCCGATGAGGGTGATGTTCCCGCCCATCAACGAGGCAAAGGAGATGGGTATCAAAAATTTTGAAACCGGGATTTTAGTCTGGCGTGAGATCCCGATAGCCACCGGCAAAAAAACCGCCGTTGCCCCTACATTGTTCATAAAAGCTGAGAGGATTCCGGTGGCAAACATCAGCAGGGCAATAAGCCGGACTTCGCTGCTGCCGGCAATTTTGAGCACATACGCGCCCATAATATCGGCCACCCCGGTTTGATACAATGCTTCGCCAATAACAAAGACGGCCCCCACCGTAATCACGGCCGGGTTGGCAAAGCCGGTAAAAAGATCATCCGGGGAAACCAGGCGGGTAGCTCCCAGAGTAACCAGCACCAACAAGGCCACGATGTCGGCGCTGAATTTCTCGGTCATAAACAGGATCAACGCCGTAACCAGAATCGCCAGTACCATGCCCATTTCAAACGTCATGGGGCTGCTCCTTAGAAAAAAATAGCGTCAGATGCCAAAGATTAGCAGGTTTAGGTTGGCAGGTGAACGGGGTGATATATCGGGTGAGTTTTGATTTTCAAGGGCCGTTGTTGGCAAAAATATAGGCCATGGTGGTGGGCCAGGGCGCCACCTGAGCCAGCAGTTGGCGCTCAAAAAGGCGTTTCACCTCGGCCAATTCGGCCAGGGTAAGATATTGACCTTCCCGGAAGTTTTGAACTTCCGGGAAGGTAGAACCCAATAAGTGCCGGGCAAACGTGGGGCGCGGCCCGCGTGACTCCAGGGCAAACCAGCGTTCCAGTTGTTCTGGGCCGATATACATTTCTGAAGGGCTTGTCTCAACCGAGAGTTCAACTTTGCTTAGACCGGCCTCTTGCAGCATCGTCTTCAGGTCAGGGCCATCCCAATTGACCATCGGATCGGTGGGGTTAGCATAAATGGCTTCCTCGGCTGCCCGGACTCGCCCGGCCAGGCCGGCGGGCAGGGCGGAGAGATCTACCAATTGGTGCAGCCGGGGGGTGTGGTGCGGCACAATTTCGGCCAAAACCAGCCGCCCCCCCGGCCTCAGCAACCGGGCTATCGCCTGAGCCGCAGCCGCTTTATCGGGCAGGTGAGTAAACACGTTGCGGCCAATGATGACGTCAAAGAATGGCGAATCGGCGAATGGCGAATCGGCGAATGAGGTATCTTTACTTTTTCGCCATTCGCCATGCGCTAATTCGCTGATTCTCTGGGGTAAATCCTTAAGGGAACTAGTTAAAATTACGGGGCGCTCCAGGGCGTCGAGATTATTAGCTTGCTGTTGGAGGGCAGCGGCGCTTGACTCGGTGGCAGCCACGGCCCAGACCCCGCCAACGGCGGCGCGGCGCACCGCTTCCCAGGTGAGCAAACCCGTCCCGGCGTTTAGATCGAGCACCAAATGATGGCGCTCTACTTTAGCCAGAGCAAAGATTGTATCCCGCACCTGGCCCCCCTGCGCCCCCACATTGCTCCAGGTGCGCTGCAGCCAGCGATTCTGGGCCGGCGGCCCCTGGCCGGCCTGTTCGGCGGCCCAATCCAGGGTTGACTCGCCTTCGATGCTGGCGGCAAGCTGTTCCTCGCGCCGGCGGGCCACCTGCTCTTTGATGGTGGCTTCATAGCCCAGGCTGCCGGGCTGATAAAAAACCCGGCCTTGCAAGGCGGCGGGCAGATATTGCTGGGCCACCCAATGGTCGCGGTAGGCGTGCGGATACAGGTAGCCGGCCCCGTGCCCAAAACCCTCGGCGTCGCGGCTGCTGTCGCGCAGGTGGTTGGGCGCCTCGGCTTCGCGCTCCTGCTCCACCACGGCCAAGGCGTCAAAAAAAGCAAAGGTAGAGTTACTTTTGGGCGCCGTCGCCAGGTACAGGCAGGCTTCGGCCAGGTGAAACCGGCCTTCCGGCAGGCCGACATAATCATAAGCCTGGGCGGCCGCCACTACCACCCGCAGGGCGTTGGGGTCGGCCATGCCAATATCTTCGCCGGCAAAGATGATCATCCGCCGGAAGATGAAACGCGGGTCTTCCCCGGCGTAAACCATGCGGGCCAGCCAATACAGGGCAGCGTCGGGGTCGGAGCCGCGCAGCGATTTGATAAAGGCGGAGATGGTGTCAAAATGGGCATCGCCGTCCTTGTCATACAACACCGCCCGGCGTTGGATTGACTCCTCGGCGACGGCCAGGGTGATGTTGATCAGGCCGTAAGCATCGGGCGGCGTGGTTTCTACGGCCAGTTCCAGGGCGTTCAGCACGGCGCGGGCGTCGCCGTTGGCTACGTTGACCAGGTGATCCAGGGCTTCGTCGGACAGGCTGACTTTGCGCAGCCCGTAGCCGCGCTCTTTGTCGGTTAGAGCTTGCCAGACGATGGCCCGCAGGTCGGCTTCATCCAGGGTACGAAGCTGAAAAATGCGGGAGCGGGAGACCAGGGCTTTGTTCACTTCAAAATAGGGGTTTTCGGTGGTGGCCCCAATAAGGATGACCGTGCCGTTTTCCACGTGGGGGAGCAGGGCATCCTGTTGAGCTTTGTTAAAGCGATGCACCTCGTCCACAAACAGGATGGTCTTTTGGCCGAACATGCCGCGCTTGTCTTTGGCGATGTCTATGGCCTCGCGGATATCTTTGACTCCGCCCAGCACGGCGTTGAGGGAGATAAAGTGAGCGTGGGTGGTATTGGCGATAATCCGAGCCAGGGTGGTTTTGCCGCTGCCGGGCGGACCGTAGAAGATGAGCGAGGAGAGTTGATCGGCCTGGATGGCCCGGCGCAGTAAGCGGCCGGGGCCAATGATGTGCTCCTGGCCAATGAATTCGTCCAGGGTGCGCGGGCGCATGCGGGCCGCCAGGGGCGCTTCTTTCTCTATTTGCTGTTCGCGGGCGTGGTCAAAAAGATTCATCAATTATCATTTTAGCATGGACAGGGTGGGGGTGAAAATTGGCCGCTTAGCTGCCTGCCGCTTGGTCAAGCAGAATGTTCACCCTTGCAAAGGCTTTGCAAATGTGATAGAGTTTACAACTGTATTTGGAAAAAACCTTTACGGAGATACGCGCATGGAGCAGAAACACAGCCCATTGATTGAACAACTTCAAGCGCGCGGTATGCGAGTGACGCCGCAGCGCGCCATTATTTTTGAAGCTATCGAAAGATTAGAGGGGCACATTACCGCCGAAGAAATTTTTGAGCAGGTGCAGCAGGTCAACCCTTATGTCAGTTTGGCTACGGTTTACCGCACCCTGGAGTTGTTACAGGAGCTTGACCTGATTAACCAGACTAATTTTGGGCGGAGCCAGGCTTACTTTGCGCTAAAGGATCATGGCCCGCATCACCACCTGGTTTGTTCTCACTGCGGGCAGATTGAGGAGTTTTCGGATCAGGTGTTTGACTCGGTGCGGGCAGATTTGCAGGCGCGCTATGGCTTTCAGGCTCACACCGACCACATGAGTATCTTTGGGCTGTGCCGAAAGTGTCAGGAGGGGAAAGATGCGCCGGATTCTGCGTAGGGGCCGGTTGACGTATTTGCTGGCTGTACTGGTCGCAGCAGTGGGGCTGGCCAGCCCTGCGGCCGCGGCGGGTTATGCGGCGGGGGGCGCTCACAGTGTGGCCATTATTTTCTTTTGGATTGCCCTGATCATATTATTGGCCAGGCTGGCCGGCCTGGTAGAACGGCTGGGCCAGCCGGCGGTGTTAGGCGAATTGGTGATCGGCGTCGTTGTGGGCAACCTGGGCTTGCTGGGCCTGGCCTGGTTTGAGCCGATAAAATCCAACGAAATCCTGCGTTTTCTGGCCGAACTGGGGGTGGTGGTGCTGTTGTTTCAGGTGGGCCTGGAAACCAACATTACCGAGATGCGGCGGGTGGGCCTGCGGGCAACTCTGGTGGCCGTAGTGGGGGTGATTGCGCCGTTTGTGTTGGGGACGTTTGTGGCCGGCCCATGGCTGCTGCCCGGCCTGTCGGCCAACGCCTATCTGTTTTTGGGCGCGACCTTAACGGCCACCTCGGTGGGGATTACGGCGCGGGTGTTCCGAGATTTGGGGCAGCTCCACAGCGCCGATGCCAAAATTGTGTTGGGGGCAGCGGTGATTGATGATGTACTGGGGTTGATTGTGCTGGCGGTGGTTTCGGCGCTGGCCGCGACCGGCGCTGTGCAGGCATTGGATGTTGTCTGGATCATTATCAAAGCCGTGCTATTTTTGGGGGGAGCGATTATCCTGGGCCAACTGATGGGCCAAAAGATTGGGGCGCTGTTTTCCAAAATCAATACCCAGGTGGGCATGAAGTTTACCCTGGCCTTGGGGTTAGCTTTAATTTTGGCCTACCTGGCCGAACTGCTCGGCCTGGCCCCGATTATCGGCGCTTTTACGGCCGGGCTGATTCTGGACCCGGTTCACTTTTATGGGTTTGATGATCCCCGGATTGTGCCTGAACTCAAAGAAGCCGTGCAGGGTGCGAGTCAAGAAACTCAAAACAAGGTGGAGCATGTTTTGGAGAGGCATGCCGAGCGGCATGTAGAGGAATTACTGGAGCCGGTTGGCTTTATGTTGGTGCCCCTCTTTTTTGTGATGACCGGCATGGATGTCAACCTGGCCGACTTGTTCAACCCCTCAATTTTGCTGGTGGCTTTGGTCATTACTGTGGTGGCGATTGTTGGCAAAGTGGTGGCCGGCTGGGCGGCCGGGCCAGGGCGGCGTAAAGCCTTGATCGGGTGGGGCATGGTGCCGCGGGGGGAGGTGGGCCTGATTTTTGCCACTACCGGCAAAACGCTGGCGGTAATTTCTGACGAGATATTCTCCATCATCGTGGTCATGGTAATTTTGACCACGTTGTTGACCCCGCCAATTCTCACTTTTTTACTCAAACGTTAAGGAAAACTTTATTTTTGGGTTGTGCCAGAGTTGTCAAGAGACAAAAGTTTGAAGGCTGACGCCCGGATTTTAAGCCAGTGCGGTATTTAGGTAGAGCTAAACGTGGCTCTACTATTGGTATTTTGGAAATCGGCATAGAAGCCTGTTCCGCTTCAAAAATTGGACGTACTGCAACTCCAAGTTGAACCATAGCATCTTCGATTTTCCTGTTAACTTACCCCTTCGCTTGTGACAAAATACCAGCATGAATTTTCTTGTTTAAAATCTGACAAACTTTAAGCAGAATGATAGTATTTCCTGTTGACATACCCCCCCTCCATTTGTGATAGAATACACAATATAAAATTGAATACAATTCCTATATAGACCGAAAGGACTGACCTCATGCTAAGAATGAGAAACCTTTTGAGCAATACAGCGATGGTGCTGGTACTATTGGCCCTGGGCGTGGGCGTAGCCCTCTTTGTGAGCAGCCGCGCCCAGAACAGCCAGCCGGTGGCCCAGGCGACGGAGACCATAACCGCCCCCGCGCCAACCGCTGAAGTCAAGGCTACCCCCACCCCAGCAGCTACAACTCCCCCCCAACCACCCCAGGATGACATCCCCGAACCGACCTGGACGCCCTACATTATTATCCCCCCCGGCCCCCCCCCCCCCCCCCCCCCCCCGCCCCCCCACCCCCCCCCGACCCCCCCTTATACCCAAGGGGGCCGACGGATTTGAGTGGTGGGTGCCGCC
>CAZDMM010000521.1:0-5786 GCA_964505845.1 uncultured Caldilineaceae bacterium | reverse complement strand
CACTATAGTATACCCTCAAAGTATCAATTCGTAATTCCCTAGGGGCCAATAAATTGGGACGCAAGGGTTTACGATTTTTAGTACGGACGGTGGGTTGATAAGTTAATTGCTTATCTACCTCATCCAAAACAATAGCTCTTTGTCGAGCTGTTAAAGCTCGCAAATGATCTTCGGTTATTGGAGCGTACTCAATACGATATGGCGACTTTTTTCTACTCACACCAAATCCCTGGGTACGGCAAAGCGCCAGGTTTTGCTGAACACTCGCCTCTCGCCCTCGTACGCATCGAGAGTATTGGTGACGCGGAAAGTCGTGGCGTCGCAGGTCAAAACGGTGTTGGTCTCGATGCGGGTGGCCCAATCGCCGCGCTGAAAGGCGATCAGCCACTCACACTGAGCCTGGGCCGAGAGCGGGGCGCCTTCAACGATGCTCCAGGTTTCGGTGTGGCGCGACTCATACTCCAGCCCGTTGGCCACAAAGCGGCAGCGGCCATCGTCGTGGCGGTCGGTAAGTTGGTAATTGGTTAATGGGTGATTGGTAATTGGCTCGTAGGTGCGCTGGCGAGAGGCTGGACGCAGCATTTCGACTTCCAGCGGGGCCGAACCTTCCGGCTCTTCAAAGGGCGGCAGATGGGCGTCTTCGGGGCGCGGCAGGCGCACCGGTAGAGTCAACCAACTTCCTTTGAGTTCCCCAGTTCCCTCAGTTCCCCCCGTAAATAGAGTCAACGTCACCGCCTCCGGCGAGGGCCAGGCGTGCGGCCAATAGGTGGGCGAGACGGCCAGCCGCCAGCGATGCCCCGGCAAAATGGTGTGGCCGACGGCGTTCAGCCGCACGGTGACGGTGTACACCTGCCCCGGCTCCAGCGGGGCGGGGAATTCATGCCCGTGCGGGTCCCGGTGGGTCAGGTTGAGCAGCCCCCAACTGACCAGGGTAGACGCGCCGTCGGGGGCCACATCGCACAGCCGCACCGCTACCAGGGCATTGGGCCGGTCGGCGCTGAGGCTGAGGGTGACTTCCGGGAAGCCCAGCAGGTCTTGCGGCGCATCAAGTGGAGCGGAGTCAAAACAGAGGGAACGGTCATCGTCGGGGCGCTGGTCGGTGGGGAAATCGCCCGGCAGGCCGTAGGGACACCAGATGCCGGCGGTATGGCCGCAGGCTTGAGCGCCGCGAAGGGTGAGGACTCTACCCCCCTCTAACTCTCCCCTGCTAGGGGGGAGAACACTGTGCGTCCCCCTCTCAGGGGGGGATTGTCCCCAGGACGCCCGGCGCTTTGCGTGCCGAAGGCAGGGGCGAGGGGGGGGTGAGAGTTCCGTCAACATTCAAGCTATAGATTTCAGACCGAATGTTCGCCGCCGGCCACTGCGGTTCGGCCACCCAGCGGCCGGGGCGAAAGGTGTAGTGAGCCTGGGGCGGGACGCTCTTCTGCAGCCAGACGCGCAGCAGCGGCTCTTGCATGAGGCCGGTGTCAATGCCTTTGAGCCAGTGATCCCACCAGCGCAGGCACTCCTGCTGAAAACCGATGGCCGGACCGGGTATGCCCTCTTCCGGGTAGTTGTGCGCCCAGGGGCCGATCAGTCCCTTGCGGGGGCAGGTCAGCCCGGCCAACAGGCGCGGGATGGCGTTGGTGTAGGCGTCGGCCCAGCCGCCCACGGCGTAGACGGGGCAGGTGATAGCGGCGTAATCCTCGCAGACGGAGCCGTGCTTCCAGAAGGCGTCGCGGCGCTGGTGGGTCAGCCAGGCTTCGATGAAGGGCGGGGTCTGTTCCAGCCGCGCCAGCCACATGTCGCGCCAGCGCTCGCCCACAAAGCGAGGATCGGGCGGCTGGGCGTTGAGGGCCAGCATGGTCGAGGCCCAGCCGGGCATGTCGCTGCCCAGCAGGCAGCCGCCCATATAATGCACGTCGTCGGCGTAGCGGTCATCGGTGGAGCAGAGGGTGATGATGGCTTTGAGCTGGGGCGGGCGGCGGGCGGCGATTTGCAGCCCATTGAAGCCGCCCCAGGAGATGCCGATCATGCCCACCGCGCCGGTACACCAGGGCTGGGCGGCAATCCAGCGGATGATTTCCAGGCCGTCTTCCTGCTCCTGGGGCAGATATTCATCGTACAGGATGCCGTCAGAGTCGCCGCTGCCGCGCATGTCCACCCGGATGCAGGCGTAACCGTGCCCGGCAAAGTTGGGGTGGCGAATGGAATCCCGTAGGGCAGTGCCGTCATTTTTGCGATAGGGCAGATATTCCAGGATGGCCGGGACCGGATGCTCTTCAGCATCGGCGGGCAGCCAGATGCGGGCCGCCAGGCGGCAGCCGTCGGGCATGGGAATCCAGGTATTTTCGATTTCACGGCTGGGGCGGGAGGGGGTTTTGATGTGCATAGGTTAACCTTCGCAGGTAATTGGTAATTGGAGATTGGTAATTGGAGATTGGGGATTGGTAATTAGGGATTGGTAATTAGAGGTTGGTAATTACCATTTACCAATTACCATTTACCAAATCTTAACGATAATCCCCATCCCCTTGAATCTGTTGGCGCTCCAGGCGAGAGAAGAGTTTTTCCAGGTTGGCGGAGGCCACGTCGGCCAGGGAGAGGTCTAACTCGGTGCAGACCTGGGCCAGGTACCACAGCACATCGCCCAGTTCCTGTTTGAGGGCTTGCCGGGTCTCGTCGCTAATCTGGCCCTCCTTATCGCGGAAAATCTTTTTGACCTTCCCGGCCACCTCGCCGGCTTCATTGGCCAGGCCGAGCACCGGATAAACTAGCGGGTGGCCGATAGCGGGGTACAAGGCCGTTTGGCGCGACTCGCGTTGATAGGTATCGAATTTTTCAACGTGCATGGCTGCTTGGGGTATCCTCTCTATAAATGACCGCCGACGGTGGACCGCTGACCGCCGCAAGATGGGCGGGCGGCGACTGTACGAGTCAAAATGACTCGCCTGGGCTGACATCGGGCCAATGATATAGTAAAATAGAGAGGGTGTCAACCGTTTAAAAGTGAGTGTGACGTTGAAGGATTCTTTAGAAGAAAAAGGAGGAGAAAATATCCATTTACCAATTACCATGCCTCAAGTCCTGTCCTAGCCAAACTCATTATTTATTATAAGGGGATAAACGATGGCTTTTGTGCCTCAAACTTACAATGCCGGTTTTGTCAGCAGAAATTCGACCATCATGCAGCGGACGCAAATTGCGCAGACGGTGTACAAGGTGCGCATTGTCGAGGCGAATGTGGCCGAGGGCGAGACCTACTGGAAGGTGATTGGCGTGCATCACCTCCTGCCCGATGAAAATCGCAGCAACCACAACGTTTTTTTGGAAGCGTTGGATGAAAACGGCCAGCGCGTCAAAAACCCCATCGCCTGGGCCGGCTGGACCTGGCAAGGCCGCCGGGACAATGAGCGGGCCGACCCGGTGCCGCTGGATAAACCGGTCGGCGAGGCGGCCGGCAATATTGCCCTGCACGATGGGCAGATTGCCTCGGTGTGGATTAACGGCCTGGCCCGCGATGGCAAAGACAAGAGCGACCGGGTGGAAAACCTGGATATTATTCATCCCGACGAGCCAGGCCCCAACGGTGAAAAGTGGAACACCATTGGGCATCACTCCTTTTACGTGGTCTTCCAGCGCACCAAAAAAGAAGCGGCGTCTACGGGCGGCGGCCAGGGCACGCAAACCACAACCAGCCCCAGCGGCGGCGCCAGCCCAACCCCCTCGCAGCCAAGCGGCGGTGGGCAGGTGATGACGCAGGGCGTGATCAGCGGCCAGATTGCCAACGGCCGGGGCTACCGGGTGCGGCTGCTGCAAGGCAATACGGTGGTGGCGGAAAAAGCCGCCGATAACAACGGGGCCTTCAGATTTGAGGGCGTTCCAGCGGGGGGCTATCGCCTGGAAGCGGTGGGGCCGACGCTCCGCCTTGACAACATCAACGTGGATGCGAGTCAGCCGCAAATCAATGTTAATTTGACCGCCTGATGGATATCTTTTCCCGTTTTAATCTGGGTCTGGGCACGCTGGCGCTGCTGTCGGAGGCCGAAACCCGCTCCATCTCGGCGGAAAACCCCACCGGCGAGAAGGGCGGCGGCGCTAAAGCTGTGCCCGATGAACGCAACCCGGCCCGCCGCCTGGGGCCGGGTTGGAAGGTGCGGCCCTGTATCAATCTCCCACCCGGCTCTACCACCACCCTGGCCGATGTGACCGGGCCGGGAGTCATCCAGCATATCTGGATGACCGTTGATCCCCAAGCCTACCGCGACACGGTACTGCGGGCCTATTGGGATGGCGAGTCCACCCCCTCGCTGGAAGCGCCGCTGGGCGACTTTTTTTGCAACGGCCACGGCCTGCGCTATAACGTCAACTCGCTGCCGGTGGCGGTCAACCCGGCCGGCGGGTTCAACTGCTACTGGCCGATGCCCTTCCACCGGCAGGCCAAAATCACCCTGGAAAATCAGCGGGCGGAGGCCATCCCCAGCTTTTTTTACCAAATCACCTACGCCGTAACCGAGATTCCTGAGCGTACCGCTTATTTTCACGCTCAGTGGCGGCGCTCGCTGACCCAGCGGGATTACCCGGAGCATATCATCTTGGCAGGGGTGCAGGGACAGGGACATTATGTGGGCACGTTTTTGGCCTGGACGCAGTTCTCCAACGGCTGGTGGGGTGAGGGTGAGATCAAGTTTTTTATGGATGGCGACGCCCACCATCCCACCATCTGCGGCACCGGCACTGAAGATTACGCCGGCGGGGCCTGGTGCTTTGGGGATGAAACTTATTCGACTCCTTTCCTGGGCTATCCGCTGCGGCAGAGTGAAGCCGGTCAAGTGCCGCGCCACGCTTTGTATCGCTGGCACATCTTTGACCCAATCCGCTTCAAGCAGGATTTGCGGGTGACTATTCAAGCCCTGGGCTGGTGGCCCGACGGCACATTCCAGCCGCTCACCGATGACATCGCTTCGGTAGCTTATTGGTATCAGGCAGAACCGCACGCGCCCTTCCCACCGCTGCCACCCATCCACGAGCGCTGGCCGCGCTGAAGGTGACATCCGCGCATAAAGCTTCTCGAAAGTTTCCTCGTGGCGACGCAAGCGTGAGTTTCGCCACGCAATTGGGTGTCCAAACTGAGTTTGGACACCAGTCAAAACTTCCGGGAAGCTTCAGAAGGCAATTTATGTTTGGAAATCTCACCTATTTGCTGTTGCTGCTGCTGTTTGTGGGCTTGCCTGTGCTGGTGATAATCATGCGCTGGCCGGGCGCGTTATGGCAGCAGCGGCGGGCGCTGGGCTGGACGATCCTGGGGTCGTTAATCGGCGGGTGGGGTTGGGATGCCGTGGCGGTGCGCTGGGGTATCTGGTATTTTGAGCCAACTCACATTGCGAATCTGTGGTTTTTGGGCCTGCCCCTGGAAGAGTGGATTTGGATTGCCGGCACCACCGCGCTGTTTGCGGCGCTCACCGTGGTGCTGATGGAAAGGCGGCAAGCAGGGGATTTGTCCCAAATTTGTGGAACAGCCTTTCCCGGCTTCGCGTGTTCGGACAGGCCGGAAAGCCTGTCCCACTCTCCTAAAATCTGGGACGTGCTTGCAGGCATGAGTTTGATCCCGGAGCAGTTCTCACACCTGTTTTTGCTCGTTGTATCGGGCCTTATTTTTCACGGCCTGTTGTGGGCGCGCAACGCCGCCTTTCTGTGGCGTCAGCGGGCCGTTATCCTCAAAATCATCCTGATTGCGGAAGTATGGATGCTGATCGTTGACCCTATCGGCGGCCACTGGCGGGCCTGGGTTTTTAACCCCGACAAAG
>CAZDMM010000520.1:3544-5793 GCA_964505845.1 uncultured Caldilineaceae bacterium | reverse complement strand
CCCGCGCTCCTTTGATAATTTCATAGGAGAAGTACCCCTCCACCATGCCGTCGTTGTCAAAAACCATAATATTAGGCCAACGGGCGATGATCTTATCCCACCAGTCATTGCTGCGGGTAAACCAGCCGTTATGCCAGGTTAATTGGCCTTTGTACAGGGCGCGCAGCATGGGCAAATCTGACGAGGCAAAGGGGCGGACTTTATGCCCTTCTTGGGAGATGAGCAGGTTGTGAGGATTGAGGCGATACGCATGCACATCGCCGATCATGCCATAGCCAAATTGGCGATAGTATTGGTGAGAAAATGGGAACAACACCGACAAGGCCCGGCCTTCGGCTACCATGCGTACGATGGAGAAATCCATCATTTTGGCGGCCACCCCTTTGTGCTGGTAGGCCGGCAGCACCGCAGTACCTGTGACCGCGCCAACACTGATGGGCACTCCGCTTAACCACATTTGGGCCGGAAAAACGATGGAAGCGCCGATAACCTGGCCCTGATATTCGGCGGCCACCATGTGGGCAAAGTTAAAGCGCGGGTCGTCGGTGAGGTTGGCCAGGGCTTCGGCCTGGCCGATGCCAAAGCCGGCCGCCTGCACCGCCGCCACTTTTTCCAGTTCATCGGGGAGTATGGGTCTGACTGTAACTGAGTCCAACATAAAGCCTCCCTCCGGTTATCCATTAAATCCGCGAAAGTCGGGCTGCCAGCCCCCGCCCGCCTGCCCCGACAGCAGCTCTTGCATTTTTTTTACGGCCTCATCTACCGTGCGGACGCTCAACACCAGCTTTTGGTGTTCCGGGGTAATGTAATCATTGTCCATAAAAGCGGCCAGGGTGCGCTGCCACAACCCACCTACCGTAATCATGGGCCGGGGTGAAAGCTCGCTTACCTGCACCAGGCTCCACATTAAGGCCAGTTCCGACAATGTGCCGATGCCGCCGTTCATAATGATAGCGCCGTCGCAGTGCTCAACCAGGTAAAGCAGCCGCTCGCGCAGGGTGTCGCGCTTGATTTCTTCTAAAACCCATTGGTTAGCCACAATGCCTCGGAAACGCTCAATCTGGGTACAGGTGATGCCGATAGTATGGCCGCCCCCTTCACTGGCGCCCTGGCTGACGCCGGCCATGATGCCATAGTAGCCGCCGGATTGAACAGCAAAACCGGCCTGGGCTAACTGCCGGCCCAGATTGCGGGCGGCTTCATAATCGGCTGAACCGGGCTTGGGATAACTGCTGCCAAAAACCGTGATGACTTTGCGTGAGTTTGTCATGCTGGACACCTAAAATCTGTATCAATTGACCGGTGGTGGCTTTACACTCCACGCGGGTATGAGCCTAAAACCTTAAAGAAACTGGTGATTTCTTGCAAATGATTCAAGGCGTTGCGGCCTCGCTCTTCATACTGGCTGGCGATAAAATCAATATAAAAGAAGTATTGCCAGCGTTTGCCCTGCAAGGGCCTGGACTCGATTTTGGTTAGGTCAATATCACGCAAGGCAAAAACGGCCAAACTTTTAAAGAGCGAGCCGGGCACATTATCCATGGAAAATACAATTGAGGTTTTAACTTCACCTTCGGGTTTGATCGGTTCACACGCTACCACAACAAAGCGGGTGTAATTTTCGGCGTCGTCCTGGATGTCGGCTTGCAGGATGTTCATCTCATAAATTTCGGCGGCGCGGCGGCTGGCCAGCCCGGCCCGGTCGGTAAGTTTCTGCTCTTTAATCAGCTTGACTCCCCCGGCCGTGTCGTAGGCGGCGATGCGCTCGGCGTGGGGCAGGAGCCGGGTGAGAGAGTGCTCGCATTGGGCCAGGGCCTGGGGGTGAGAGTAAACTTTGGTAACATCGCTTAAGCTGACACCCGGCAGGGCAATGAGCTGGTGGGCTATGGGGAGCTGAATTTCGCCCACAATGGCCAGGTTGTACCGTAACAGCAGGTCATAATTGCGATGAATACTGCCGGCCAGGGAATTTTCAATAGGCAGCACCCCCCGTTCTGCCTGGCCGTGGGTAACCGCTTCAAAAACGCTGTCAAAATCATTGTAAGGGACCGGCTGAACCGAGTCGCCAAAAAAGGCAACAGCGGCTGCCTCGCTGTAAGCGCCGCGTTCTCCCTGAAAAGCCACTCGCAGCCTGTTGCTTGTCATTCTGGAACCTCTATTTCTAATACCCGGTAAGGGTAAATATTGATCACTTTGGTTTCTTCAAATTGGGTTTCAACAATTTCAGCCGGATTGTACACATGCCGGTG
>CAZDMM010000520.1:0-3534 GCA_964505845.1 uncultured Caldilineaceae bacterium | reverse complement strand
AACGCGGTTTAAAAGTTTTCATCAGCCATAAAAATGCTCTGAACCCCACGTGAATGCGGTCGTCGCCGTTGTGAATGCCGTAGGGGGGTGAATGAGCCACCAGGATGTCTAAATAACGGCCATAAAACAGCTTATTTAGCCATAACCTGGGGGCCAGAGCCAGCACATTGAGCCACATTTCTTTTTGGGTATATTGAAAGCAGCCATCTTTATAGCGAATTGAACCTTCTAAGCCGGCCAGGAGCAAATTTTTTTCTTTTAAGATGCGGCCATGAAGATTGGCCCCCCCATTGGGGCCGGCGATAGCAGTGCCATCGGCCAGGTACTCTTGTTGAGGATCGTGGTTGCCATGCACATAGAGGAGCGGCACATTGAGCATGGTGAGGATAAATTCCAGGTAGTAGTAAGGCAAATCACCACAGCCCACAATAAGCTCTATATCTTTATGCTTTTCTACAATTTTGGGGCTATAGAGATGATCAACAACTTTGTCGCTGACAAATAAAATCTTCACTGATTTCACAAATCAAGTGTCAGGTATGTGTGTCAAGTGTCAGGTATGTGCGTGTCAAGCATCACGTAGGGGGTGTGTCAAGTGGCATTACCAAAGTGTTAATTAGAAGCTGACGCTTGACGCCTTACCCATGGCGCTTAACCCCTGACACTTAAGTTGGGCCATTGTACCACGAAGCCAACCCTATGTCAACGAGATTGGCGACATCATTGTTTGTTTTAAGCGGGGTCTGTTGGGGTAGCTGTGAGTTAGCTGCTGGTACTTAAAACTTCACGAATTTTGCGGGCCAATTGTTCGGGCAAAATGGGTTTGGGCAGAAAATTAATATCGGGATCAAGCATCCCGTTATGAACGATAGCATTGGCGGTGTAGCCAGACATATACAAAACCCGGGTTTGAGGATGAGTGGCCTGTAACTGTTGAGCCAGCACCCGCCCGCTCATTTTGGGCATGACCACATCGGTCAGTAGCAAATGGATGATCCCAGGATACCCGGCTGCCAATTGCAGGGCTTCAATCCCATCAGAGGCTTCTATCACAGAATAGCCCATCAATTTTAATACCCGTAAGGTAAACTGGCGCACGGTTTCATCATCTTCTACCAGCAGAATGGTTTCATTTCCCCGGAGGGGCGTGGCTGAGGCCGCCGGGGCCGCCAGCGATGAGCGGGGGGGTTCTGCAAGGGCGGGCAAATATACTCTAAAAGTGGTGCCCCGGCCTACCTCACTATAAACCCAAATATTGCCGCCATGTTGCTTGATAATCCCATAGCAGGTGGCTAACCCTAAACCGGTCCCCTTGCCTGCTTCTTTGGTGGTAAAAAAGGGTTCAAATAGCCGGGACTGCACTTCTGGAGACATGCCGGCCCCGGTATCGTTGACGGCTACCATCACATAGGGGCCGGGTTTTACCTCAACATGCCGCCTGGTGTAAGCTTCGTCCAAGGTTATGTTGGCTGTTTCAAGGGTCAAGGTGCCTCCGTTGGGCATGGCGTCACGGGCATTGACGGCCATGTTAATGAGGACCTGCTCCATTTGGTTGGCGTCAGCTTTTACCGACCATAAATTAGCGGCCGGCAGCATGCTTAGCTCTATATCCTCCCCAATCACCCGGCGCAGCAGTTTATCCAGATTTAAGATCAGGTCATTGAGGTTGAGGGTTTGCGGGGAGAGAATCTGCTTGCGGGCAAAGGTGAGCAGTTGGCGGGTAAGATTTTTAGCCCGTTCGGCCGCCTCCAGAATGGTTTCTAAATCCTTGCCTACAGCAGCGTTAGGTTGTACAGCCTGGTAAACAAGCTGGGTATTGCCCATAATCACCATCAACAAGTTGTTAAAGTCGTGGGCAATGCCTCCGGCCAGCCGGCCGACGCTTTCCATCTTTTGGGCCTGGATAAATTGTTCCTCTAATTGTTTCCATTCGGTGATGTTGCGGCCTATGCCTACCAGCCCGGTGACGCGCCCCTGACTATCTCGGAGCGGTACTTTGGTGGTCAAGGTAAAATTGGGTTTATCTATTTTGGTGAGGTTTTCTTCCTTGTTAACCAGCGCCCGGCCAGACTCCATAACCGTTTCCTCGTCGGCCTGAAATCGGACGGCTAATTCGGCCGGATAAAAGTCAAAGTCGGTTTTGTTTAGCACCTGATCCAGGGTGTCAGCCCCCAAAAAAGTCATATGAGCGGTATTTGTGATCATAAAACGGTGTTGGCGGTCTTTGGTATACACAAAATCGGGCAGATTGTCTATCAGGGTACGCAGGAGATTCCGTTCGGTTAGCAGGTCGCTCTCTCCTCGCTGTCGCTCATTGATTTGCTCTTGCAAAGCCAGGTTAGCCTGGGTCAGCTCGATGGTGCGTTCCAACACCCGCCGTTCTAACTCGGTGTAAGATTCGCGCAGCATCTGTTCAGCCCGCTTACGCTCGGTGATCTCCTGCTGTAATTGAGTATTTTGCGCTTCGAGCTGTTTTTGGGCTAACCTCAAGGCCAGATGTGTTTGCACCCGGGCCAGGACTTCTTCGGATTGAAACGGCTTGGTAATATAGTCAACCCCACCAGCCTGAAACCCTTTCATCTTGGCTTCCGTCTCGGTCAACGCTGTCATAAAGATGATCGGAATATCGCAGGTAACCGGCTGGGTCTTCAAACGCTGGCAAACTTCAAATCCGGCGATGTCCGGCAGCATAATATCCAATAAGATTAAATCTGGGTGCGCTAATTGGGCTCTTTTAAGGGCCATTTCTCCGGTTTGGGCAATAAGAAGCCGTAGCCCCTGCTGCTCCAGGGAATGTGACAATACGCTCAAATTGGTCAGGTTATCATCTACAATTAAGACTGTATGATTTTGAAGGTTAGACTGGGGGGGTGGCCAAGAGGGTTCAGTCATTGTTTGTATCCTGAAAGTGATAAAGTAAATCCAGGATCTTTTGCTCCTGGAAATTTTTGACCAAATTTTCTAATTTATTAGCAAAGGGGACAAAATCTTGACTTAATGTTTTCAGGTGGGCCGCTTGTTTTCGCAGGCCGCCCATATCACCAATGGCCGCCAAGCGCATCAGCAGGGCCAGTTCGGCCGCGGGCGGAGGGGTTAGCCCGGCCGGTTCTGCGGGCCGGTTCCCCGGCAGGGGGCCGGCGACCGGTTCCACCGGCTGGTAACTCCAGATTAAGCCCAAGTGGTTTTGCAGCAGTTGGTACAGTTGCTCGGCCTGGATTGGTTTGGGCAAAAAGTCATTGCAGCCAGCCTGCAAGCTGTGCTGCCTGGCATTATCAAGCACGCTGGCCGAGGTAGCAATAATGGGGATGTCTTTCAGGTCAGCCATCCGGCGAATGGATTGGGTTACCTCAATTCCATTCATGCCGGGCATGCGCAGGTCTAACAAAATCAAATCTGGTTGAATTATCTGGGCTTTGGTCAGGGCGGTTAAGCCATCGCCGGCTTCGCTCAGGTCAAACCCCAGGGGCTTTAACATGGCCGCCAACAGGGTGCGATTGTGCTCGTTATCATCCACAATCAACACCTTCCGCTTTT
>CAZDMM010000519.1:0-5796 GCA_964505845.1 uncultured Caldilineaceae bacterium | reverse complement strand
CCAACAGTTCTAACTCATACACGGCTGAACTTTTTATTAACTTTTTGCTCCGGCCCGAAATTAGCGCCCAAATTACCAATGAACTTTATTATCCCAGTGCCAATGAGGCGGCGCGTCTCTTGGTTGATTCGAAGCTCCTCAATGACCCGGTGATCATCCCCCCCCAAGAGGCTATGAAAAAAGCTGAAGTTCTGTTGCCATTGAGTCCAGAGGGACGAAAATTATACACTCAAATTTGGGATCGCTTTATGGCCGCGGGCCAAGAATAAAGTTTGGAGACATCTATGAGTGAAAAGAAGCGTGACTCGGCTGATCAAATTATAGCCCCCACCAGGCAGCCACAGAGCCTGCGCCAACGCCTGCTAATTTTTACCGGCGGAACGGTGTTGGCTACGCTGCTTATCATTGGAGTTAGTATACTTTATTTTATCTTTCAAAATGAGCAAAATACTTGGCCAGAACGCCAGGGTGAAGTGGCCCGCCGTGCAGCCGCACTGGTGAGTCTCTTTATCCAGCGAACTAAAGACACTCTCATTGTGGTGAGTCTGGTAGAGCGTGACAACTTGGTGGCCGAGCCGCGTGTGATGAAAGCTTTGCTGGCCCAAAACCCAGACCTGTTAGAAATGATTCGCCTGGACAAAGAGGGGGTGGTTTTTGCTAGCGCTTACCAGGATGCCCCACTCTTAGCTAACTTCTTCACTCTACCGCAGACTATTTGGTTTATGGAGAGCCAGCAGGGCCGCACTTACCTGAGCGAAGTTGAAACATCAACGGATAGTCAACCTTATTTAATTATCTCAGTGCCGGCTCCAGATGGCGGGGTAGTGGCAGCTCGTTTGCGCCTGACCCTACTGCAAGAACTGATGACCTCACTTCGCTTTGGGGAAACAGGCCAGGCCTATATGGTCGATCGGAATGGGACCATTATCGCTCATTCCAGGTGGGAGGTGCCTCTGGCCTACACTAGCCTGGTCGGACGCCCAGAAATGGTCGCCTTGATGCAGGTAGCCAACCAGGCATGGAGCGGAGCGTATGAAAATTTTGAGGGTAATAAGGTAGTTGGCGCAACAGCTCCAGTGATGGGGACGGATTGGATCGTTATCACCGAGATGACTGAAGCTGAAGCTTTCAAGGTGAGTCGAACTGCTCTCTTCCTGTTTGGGGGCGGATTGGTCCTGTTTGGGGTCTTAGTAATGGTAGTGGCCCGCCACTTCTTGGGGCGCCTCATTTTGCAGCCTATGGCGCAGCTTCGGGCTGGCGCTATAAGTATTGGGCAAGGTAATCTGAGCTACCGGATCACTCTGGACCGGCAGGATGAGATTGGACAGGTGGCCGAGGCGTTCAATCAAATGACGGCTGAATTGCAAAACTTGTACTACAGCCTGGAACAGCAAGTGGTTAATCGAACGCGCCAGCTAGGAATTGCTGCTACTCTGGCTGAGCGTTTTAACGCCATTCTGGATCTTGATCAACTTCTGCCAGAGGTAGTCAACCAAATTAAGGAGAGTTTTGGATACTACCATGCCCATATTTACCTGCTTGACCCAAGCGGTGAGAAACTGGTGATGGTGGCAGGCACTGGTCAGGCCAGCGCAATTATGAAGGCCAAAGGTCACCACATCCCCTTGGCTGCACCTCGCAGCCTGGTGGCACTGGCTGCTCGCACAAGTGAAGTTGTGAATGTAGACAATGTGCGGGAGGTCGAGGATTGGCTGCCTAACCCTCTCTTACCAGATACCTATTCGGAAATGGCCATACCAATTATCTTAGATGGGCAGGTAGTTGGGGTATTAGATGTGCAGGAAGATAAAGTTGCCGGTCTGGATCAGGGCGATGCCAGCTTGTTACGTACTTTGGCCAACCAAATGGCGGTGGCAATGCGTAACGCCCGCCTTTTTCAGGAGACTCGGACCGCCCTAACAGAAGTGGAGGTTCTTAACCGCCGCCTGACTCGTGAAAGTTGGCAGGAATTTCATCAGGAAACAAGCGCTGCAGGGTACCGCTT
This sequence comes from uncultured Caldilineaceae bacterium, assembly GCA_964505845.1. Taxonomy (GTDB): domain Bacteria; phylum Chloroflexota; class Anaerolineae; order 4572-78; family J111; genus DSQQ01. The sequence continues at coordinate 3,791 of CAZDMM010000519.1, read as the reverse complement.
TATCGCCGGCCGGAAAACCAAAATTACCGCAGACTCAGACGCCTGGCTGCCGCCAATGCGGCAAGCCGCTGCCACAAAACAATTAGTAACCCAGGTAGCGCCCGCCAACGGTGAGAAAGCCCGCGCCGAGTTAGCCGTCCCGCTGATGCTGCGGGGTGAAGTGATAGGTGTTCTGGGCGTAAAACGTGACGAGACTGCCAATTGGGCCGAAGAAGAAAAGGCGGCGGTAGAGGCTGTGGCTAATCAGGTGGCTATGGCCCTGGAAAACGCTCGCCTGGCCAAAGAGCAAGAAAAAACAATTGTCAAACTCAAAGATATTGACCGGCTTAAATCCGAGTTTTTAACCAGCATGAGCCATGAGCTGCGCACCCCGCTCAACTCCATCATTGGTTTTGCCGATGTCTTACTGCAAGGCATTGATGGCGAATTAAATGAGATGGCTATGGGCGACATCCGCTTAATCTATAACAGTGGTAAACATTTGTTGGCGCTCATCAACGATATTCTTGACCTGGCCAAAATTGAGGCCGGCAAGATGGAACTGGTGCGCGAGAGCCTGGATTTGAAGGATATTGTAGACAATGTGCTGGCATCTTCTAACTCATTGGTTAAAGATAAACCGGTCCAAATTGTGGTAAATATGCCCGCCGCCTTACCGCCGGTCAACGCCGATAAATTGCGTTTGAATCAGATTTTGTTGAATTTGGTCAGCAATGCCGCCAAATTTACCCACACCGGTACCATCACCATCAAGGCTGCCTTGAGCCGGGAACCGGGCTTTATGCGAATCGGAGTGGCGGATACCGGGATTGGAATACCACCGGAAAAACTCAATTCTATTTTTGAGCGTTTCCGCCAGGCCGATAGTTCAACCACCCGTAAGTACGGCGGGACAGGGTTAGGGCTGGCTATTTGTAAACAATTGGTAGAAATGCACGGTGGGACTATTGGGGTTAAAAGCCAGGAAGGGGCTGGCTCTGAATTTTATTTTACCATACCGCTGGCCGAAGCCCCTGAGGCTTAAAGAGCAGACGTCTCCTCTTGAGGCTCACCTGGCAAGATTAAGGATTTATTGAGGGGCAAATTGAGGCTGTGGCATCAACAGCCTGCATGAGGCGAACTGATGGTAGAACCTAGATCTTATATTACTCAAGTAACTTGTTTAGAATGTGGTCATCACATGGCCTTTTATCCAGGCTTGAACTCTTGCCCGGTTTGCAAGGGGGTTTGGCTGAATGCCTCTTATGACTACGAGGCCATCGCTGAAATCTGGCGCGCCGGGCTTCAAGGTCGCGTCAATTCATTATGGCGCTATGCCGAGTTGCTGCCCATCCTTGGGACTGAAAATATTATCACGATGGGCGAAGGCCAATCGCCCCTGATCCGCGCGGCTAAATTGCAAAAGCGGTTAGAACACCCGGCTATCTTTATCAAAGATGAGCGCCAATCGCCGACAATTTCCTTTAAAGACAGGCAGGCGGCCGTGGCGGTGAGCGCCATGCGTGAAGCCGGGATCCAAGAATGCGTTCTGGCCTCAACGGGTAACGCCGCCGCCGCTTACGCGGCCTATTGTGCGCGGGCGGATATAAAACTGTGGATCTTCCTCACCAGCCTGGTGATGGCCGACAAAATGCGAGAAGCGGCGCTGTATGGGGCTGAAGTGGTTAAAGTGACCGGAACCTATGACCAGGCCAAAAAGGTAGCAGCAGATTTTGCGGCTCGCCGCAAGATCCATTTTGATAAAGGGGCCAAAGCCATTCCGGGTAAAGAAAGCATGAAAACCATTGCTTTTGAAATTGCCTGGGAGTTAGCGCGCCAGCTCCGCCCGGCTAAAACGGGGGCAAGCCCCTGGTTGGCGCCCGATTGGTATATTCAAGCCGTGAGCGGTGGCATTGGCCCTTTGGGGGTTTTAAAAGGATTTGAAGAACTCTACCGTATGGGGCTGATTGATCGCGTGCCTAAGATTGGGGTGGTTCAAGTGAAGGGCTGCTCGCCGATGGTGCAGGCTTTTTTGGCCGGCAAATCAAAAGCCGATACCGTAGTGCCAGAAACCCGCATTACCGTACTGGCCACCGGCGACCCAGGATTGGCTTACGATCTGTTATATCAGGCTAACCAAAAGTATGGCGGCTACATGCTTGATGTCGCCGACGAAGAAGCCTTTGCGGCCATGCGCTTGCTGGCCAAGTCAGAGGGTATCTCGGTAGAGCCGGCCACTGCCGTAGCCTTTGCCGGGCTGGATAAAATGTTTGAACAAGGTTTGATCCGCCAGGATGAAATTGTAGTGATTAACTGTTCCGGGCACACTTTTCCGGTTGAAAAGTATATTATGGATGAGGAGAGCTTGCTGGATGTGCAGCTTGACCCGGCAGTGGCTTCGGTTGGGATCCCTCTGGATGGGCTGGGGTCGGCGTTGAAACGGCTTGATGAGCAGGTGACGACCATTGTGGTGATTGACGATAACCCCATGGACAGCCGCCTCATCCGGCGCCTGCTCCAGGCCAAAAAACCATACCGCATCTTTGAAGCCAACAGCGCCCTGGAGGGCCTGCAAATTGTCAGAGAGCGCCTGCCCGACCTGGTTATCAGCGATTTGACCATGCCGGAGATGGATGGTTTTACCCTTTTGGAAGAACTTAAGAATGACCCTAATACAGCCAAAATTCCGGTCATTGTTGTTTCTGCCAAAGATTTGACCCCGGAGGACGAGAAACGCTTGGCCGGTCAAACCTCTTCAATCTGGCTTAAAGGGGCTTTTTCTACCCGAGATTTGGTGGAACATGTGGTTGGAACGCTCTCCGGCGCTGAAAGTGAGCCTCAAGCAGCCGGGCCGCTCCCCCAGCCCGAAACCGCACCGCCGGCCGTTGCGCCTTCTGCGGAGCCGGCTTACTCTCCACCACCTTTGAAAAAAGTGGTTTTGGTTGAAGACAACCCTATGGACGCCCGCTTGATTAGCCGCATTTTGCAGATGAGCCGGCCCCTGGTGATTAAACAGGTGCAAGCGGGCCGTGAGGCCATTAAAGTTATTAGAGAAGAGGAGCCAGATTTGATCATTCTTGACTTAATTATCCCTGATATGAGCGGTTTCCAGATATTGCAGGAACTCAAACGTGATCAAAAATTGGATGCCATTCCGGTCGTGGTCATTACTTCTAAAGATTTATCTGAAACAGAAAAACAGTTGTTAATTTCTAACCATGTCTCATCAACCTGGCAAAAAGGTAAATTAGACCGGGAGAAATTAATTGCTCATCTTAAATCTCAATTATCCTGAACCAGAATCACCTGAAAATTTGAACCAACAGTGTTTACTTTTTGAAGGAGGAAGTCATAAATGCTAATTTTGTATGTTGAAGATAATTTTGAAAATAAACTTTTTGTGCGCCGCGTCATCGAGTCTATGGGGCACGAAATGTTAGAAGCCGAAACCGGCCTGGAAAGTTTGGAGCTTGCCGCCGAGCGAATCCCAGATTTGGTGCTGATGGATGTCAATATCCCCGGCATGGATGGCCTGGAAACCACCGCCCGGATGAAGCAGAATCCGCGCCTGGCCCATATTCCGGTGATTGCCCTTACCGCTAATGCCATGAAAGGAGACAAAGAGCGCTGTCTGGCAGCCGGTTGTGACGGCTATATGCAAAAGCCGGTGGGGGTTTCGGACTTGCGCCGCGAAATAGCCCGTTACACGGTGCTTAACAAAGCTTAGGGCCAGGTTGAATTGGTTAGCCGCTTTAACTCTAGTTCTTAGTCAATAGACTTTTGACGAGGTGACATAAAGATAATAAACTAAC
>CAZDMM010000518.1:0-5802 GCA_964505845.1 uncultured Caldilineaceae bacterium | reverse complement strand
AGAGGGGAGAACCTCACCCCCAGCCCCTCTCCTACCAGGAGAGGGGAGCTCCAGGGTGCGGAGCAGCCAGAGCACATAAAAAGGCGGCCAAATCATGCTGAAAACCTGCATGTGGCCTAACAGGTGGGCCATGTGAAAGGGCGACATGGTGAAAATCAGGCCGCCTACAAACGCAGCCGGGCGCAGCCGGGTGGTTGAAGGAAAATTTAGCCGGATAAGGGTGTGGAGCGAGAGCAGGTAGCCGCCATAGCCGGCCAGGGTAAAGCTAACCAAAACCACGCTGTTGTAGGCAACGGCCAGGCCAAAGTTAAGTTGTAGGGGCAGCGTCCACAGGCTGTTGAAGATGTTGAGGGTGTGAAACAGCAGGCTGGCTCCATTGGGGGGATAGAGGTAATCGGTAAAATAGGGGTTGGTTTTTAACTCCAGCACCGCTTTTTTAACCCACCATAGGTTCCAATAATTTTGCCAGCCGTCGAAGCCATCGCCGGGGATGCCGTCGGCCAGGTGCAAAACGGTGGGCCAGGTCATCACCAGGGTCAGGAGAAAGTAGGCTGCCAGGGGCCAGAGGGCAGAGATTAGCGCCTGGGGATGGGGTTTACGGGCCGGTTTGATATTTTTCATGGCTGCAAAGGGCCTGGAACTTGACCGGTCAAAAACTGAGCCACTACCCGCTTCCACTGCTCAGGCCGGGCGGCCAGATAAGATTCGTGTTTGACGCCGGCAAAGATCTCAAACTGTTTAGGGCCGCCTAAATTTTGAAAGACCGCCTGGGCCTGAGCCAGGGTGGCCCTGGGGTCGTCGGCGCCGTGCAGCAGCAGGGTGGGACAACTGACGGCGGCGGCATACTCCAGTGGGTTGTGGTGAAAGCCATTATAACCCATGTGAATCCCTCCCCAAAAAATGAGCAGGGGCGCGGCCGGAAAAGCGGGCCAGCCCATTGCGGCAAACCGATATTGCACCGTTGACAGCATCTTGTCGAACACGGCCTCGATGATGAGCGCGTCCACCGTGATGCGGTAGATGGCAGTTGCCCGCAGAATGGCCGCGCCGCCCATGGATTGTCCGTATAAAATGAGGGGATATTCCGCTGAAATTGGCCGGACATACTCAACGGCTGCGGCCACATCGTCGGCTTCAGTATAGCCAATACCGGTAGTGTTCCCACTTGACCCGCCGCTGCCCCGAAAATCAACCAGAAAGGCGGCATACCCCAACTCGCGCCAGGTCTGCGCCTCCGGCAGCAGGCTGGATTTGGCAGCAGCATAGCCGTGAAACATGACAACTATCCCTTTGGGCCGGGGGTGGGGAATGTACCAGGCTTCCAGGGTAATGTTTTTCGCCACCTTCATATAATGCGTCTCAAAGGGCAAGTTGAAGTTGGCCGGTGTAGTCAGATTTTGAGGTTTGGGAATGGTGACGCCGTTGAGGAGAATTTTAAGTTTTTGCCAGCGAGACAAGGCTTCGGGGGGTCGGGTGCGTTCCCCGGCCTGGGCAAAATGAAGCATTGCGTGGGCATGCCGGTAAGCCAGCAGATTGACCACTCCGCCCAGGGCCAACAGGACGACCGCACAGGCGGCGGGACTGCGAGTTAATTTTAGCATCAGGTCAAACCGAACTTCTCGGCCAGCTTGAGCAGCAGCCCCAACAATTTATCCACTAAATCGTTTTGGCGCTGCACCAGCCAGGCCGCCCCCCAGCCCAGGAGCGCCCCGGCGGCCACGTCGAGGGGATAATGCACCCCGCCAAAGATGCGGCTGAGGCCAAACAGGGCCGCCAAGAGCAGCAGCCCCCAGCCCCAGGGCCGGTGGTGAAACCACACTGCGGCGGCTATGGCAAAGCCCAGAGCAGCGGCGTTGCTGGGGAAGGAGGAATCGGTGGGGTGGTAGAACAGCAAATGCACCGCCTGGCCGGCAAACGGTCGAGGCCGGAAGTAAAGCAGATTCATGGCCTTAACGATCAGATTGACCAAAGCGGCGCTGAGGCTGGCGGCCAATACGGCCCGTTGGTTGCGCCGGGCCGGGCGAGCCGGTTCAAACCACAGGGCCAGCAGGATTAAAGCCAACAGCGTCGGCACAAAATAATCGTTGAGGGTCAGCCGGGCCAGGCTGTCCAGCCAGGGCCAGCGCCCGGCCTGACCGTTGATCACGGTAAAAAGCCACCGGTCAAGGGGGTAAATGGGGTTCATCATTGCTGTACCTGGAATTTGGTCTGGGTGGAATGAATTTTATGCCAGCATGCGCCGGCCAGGCGCGTGACCACCAGGGCGCAGCCTCCACCGGCGGCAAAGAGCGTGCTCAACTCGCCGCCGGCCAGGCCGGGTTCAAAGAGGCCGGGGGTTGCGAGGAAGAACCAGCCGAAACTGGTGATGACGCACAAAATTCCAAGACCGGCGCCCAACCGGCCCAAACCCCAGGGGCCGCTGAGGCTGAGGTGCAATTTGCCGCGCCGGGCGGCTATCCATTGGAGCGTGCCCAGGCAGGTCAAAAAAGCCAGTAAAAAATAGTGTTGGGTGATGGTTGGGTATAGCGCAAATAACATGGAGCAGAAGAATTCATTGGCGATGGGGTAGATATTACTTCAAAAAAAGAATGGCGACCCCGGCCATAGCGGCCAGGGTTCCCGCGACGGCCGGCCAGCCTAGCTGTTCTTTGAACACAAAATGGCTGATCGGCAGTAAAAATATGGGCGGCAGGGCCATGAGGGTGCTGGCCACGCCAATGTGGGTGAGTTGAATGGATAAAAGCGACAGCCAGACGCCCAAAAATGGGCCAAAAACCGCCCCGGCCGCAATGTGGAGGAGGGCCTGGCGTTGGTTTAGCAAACGCTGGACGGTGTGGCCGGTTTGCCGCTGAAAAAAGGTGAAGCTCCACAAGGTGGTTGCGGCGGCCAGCATACGGATCAAATTGCCGGAAAGGGCGGGGAAGTCATCGCTTAAACCTTTTTTGGCCGTGATCAGGCCGATGGCCTGGGCTGTGGCTGCGCCCACACCAAACAGGATGCCCCAACCAAAATAGTGGGGCTGGCCCGAATTTTGCGCCGGCTGGCGGCGCTCTGAGATAACCCAAACCACGCCGCCAATGGTCAACAAGATGCCGAGAAGCTGGCTCCAGGTTAAGGCTTCGGCCAGCATGAGCCAGGCCAGCAGGGCGCTGATCACGGGGGATAAGCTCATGAGCAAAGACCCCAGGCGCGGGCCAATCCAAACGTAGGATTGAAACAAAAAGCCGTCGGCCACTACCAGGCCCACCACCCCAGAAAAGGCCAGCCAGGGCCAGCGCCAATGGTAGGGCTGGCTCATGGGGGGCAGCGGATGGCCCAAAAGCAGCCAGTGGGTGGTAATCAAAAAAATTACGGCCAGCAGCAGCCGGATGCGGTTGACCACAACCGAGCCAACTTTTTGCCCGGCCAGGGTAAAAAAAGTAGCAGTGGCAGACCAACAGAGCGAGGTGCCCAGGGCGGCCAATTGGCCAAGATAGGAAGGTGGCAAGAAAGGAGTCTCTTTTCTGCTTTTATTTTAGTTGTTCGGGGGCGTAGCCCGGAAATTGAATGTAAACTTCGCCCTGCTCAGGCACAATCCAGGTATAGACCACTTCGCCGCCAAAAACCTCAAATTCACGCCCGGCGCTGAAGCCGCCGGAGTAAGCCGGGGTGCTCCAGACCATGCGATACTTGCCGGGGGTCAATTCCAGGGGAATCTCATTACCCCCGTCGAGCTTGATTTCTTTGCCGGCCCCAAAACTGCCGCCGGCTACCGTGAGCACGGCATAACTGCTGTTGAGGGTGCGGTTGACGGCTACCAGCACCACTTTGCCCTCCGGGGCGGTGTAAGTGCTGGTAATCACCGGGGCGGGGGTGGGGGTGGGCAGGGCGGCGGCCGGGCTGCTGACGGTAAGCTGCTCGTAAATTTCGGTTTGGGTAACGCCATCTTCGGGGATGATCCACATCACGATGACTTTGTCGGCCTCGGCGGTAAAATCTGCGCCTTTAACAAAGCCGCCGCGCCGGGCCGGTGAACTCCACAAGGCGCGGTAACTATCCGGTTCCAGCACCAGTTGCACATCCTGCCCGGCCGGTGAATCAACTTCTTTACCGCCGCCCACCGATTTGCCTCCCGACAGGGTCAGCAGGGCCGGCTGATTGGCCAGGGAGCGGTTGCTGACAATCAACAAGGTTTTGCCGGCGGGGGCGCGGAGAACCTGGCTGCCGGCCTGGGCTGCTGTTGGCGCGGGGGTAGTGAGGGCGGTATTGGAGGCTGGAATGGCGGCGGCCGCCGCCGGCAGCGGCGGCGCTACCAGGGCGGGAACATCTTCGGCATTGCTGGCGGTAGAATAGTCAGGATCGGCGGAAACCCAGCCCAGCCGGCCGGGCGCGGCGTCAAAGCGAATCAACCACCACTTGCCCTCGCCTGTACTGGTCTGGCCTACAATGGCGGCTTTGCTGCCCAGGTTTAGCTGCCCTAGCCAGCCGTATTGAGAGCCAGGCCCGGCCCTAACATTTAACACCGGCGCGGTCAAAGTTAAAATAGCCTGGCTGGGGGTAGGGGTAACGGGCACTACCGAGGTAGGGATTTCTGGGAGCAGGGTAGGGGTAGGTTTGAAGGCCGAGGTAGGCAGGTCGGGAATGAGGGTAGGGGTAGGCGACCCGGCCGGGGCAGCGGCGGTGGGGGCCAAAGGGGCCGGGGTGGCGCTGGGGGCGGGGGCCGGCGCGACCAGCGGTTGACTCGGCTCTGCCGCCACCCTGACGCGGGCAACCAGTTGCAGGTTAACCAGGCCGGCGGTATTGTAGGCGCGCACTTCCAGGGCGTAAGGGCCGGGTGTATCGGGCGTCCAGCGCAGGCCGGCGTTTAAGGTGGGGCCTACCTGGACCAGTTGGGTGTCAACCTCGTCAATTTTGCGCCCATTGGCCCACAACTCCAGGCGGGTCACGCCGCCGGGGTCGGCGGCGCTGGCCTGGATGGTGATGGTCCGGTTGAAGGCCAGGGTGCTGTCATCATCGGGGCCTTGCCGGATGGTGATGACCGGCCCCTTGAGCGCTACCTCGGTGACGGTGGCGGGCGGTTGGCTGCTGCGCCCCACCAGCCAGTACAGCCCCAGCCCGGCCAGGGTGATAAAAATTAATGCTGCGACTCCTCCGGCCGCCAGCAACCCCGGCCTGGGGAGGGCAGGGGCCGGCGGGGGCGCGCTGGAGACTCGCACCGGGATGAGCACTTTTTCTGCACTCAGGGTAAACGGGCCTAAACTTATTATATCACCCGGCTGTAAAATGTAAGGGTGGGTCAGCGGTTGACCGTTAACCAGCGTGCCGTTAATAGTTTGCAAATCTTCAACAATCAGTTGATCTCCCTGGCGGGTAAGCCGGGCATGCTGGCGAGAAACATGGGCGTCATCAAGGTGCAGGTCAGAAGTATCAGCCCGGCCAATCAGCAAAGTCTCCCGGTCCACCGGGATAGTCCTGGTAGCATTGGAGCCATCGTTCAAGATAAGATTCCACCCCACTTGAACGGGCGGCTTTAACGCGTCCGTCATAAGCCATCCTTTCCTGCTTGGCCTACATCATAATTTCAAGCTCAAATCGCTATGGTAAGCATAAAAAGCAGGATTGTCAAAATAGCAAGCCGGGCACATTCATTGACAAGCTGGGCAAAGATGAAGTATATTGGGGAGAGTTTAAGATGAAACTTTGGAGCGCAAAAGCTATAGCTTTTGCGCTCCAAAAAGCTATTTTCCAGGGAGCCATCATGAGCCGGAGGCACACCACCCAGTAATGAAAACATCTTACTGACTACTGATTACTGGCTACTGA
>CAZDMM010000517.1:0-5809 GCA_964505845.1 uncultured Caldilineaceae bacterium | reverse complement strand
GGTTTTTATTATTACTCATATTTATACCTGACTTATTGCTGTGTCACTCAGCATTTTTTCGTGTTCTATAGCCTTCACCTCTTGAACTGCCTACGTCACCAAGTCGAACTCTGGACATCTCTTCTGAATGCAATTCTGCCGCCCGACGCGAATTCTCAAGCTTATTTAGCACTAGCTCACGCAATAATTCCAGTCTACGTGACTTAAAAGTAGTATTTGGCTTAATTTCCATCTTTACAAATTCTTCAGCATCTGGTTTAGCTTCATATTTCGGTCCAAGCCCGTAATGAGCCAATACTCGTATTCCCATACAAACAGCCGAATAAGTCAAATCTTCATCATTTTGAGCAGTAATTTCCAAAGCTTCTGTTGCATCCCGAATAGCATCGTCTCGGCGAGGTAAATTTTGTCGTTGGTAAGCAAAGGCTCTGATTGTTAAAGCACGAAGATTCTGAGGTTCAATCCCCAACGCTTCTGTCGCATCTCGAATAACGTCATCCCATCGGTCTCCAAGATTTAAGTAGGCCCCCGCTCGTATGCACCACGCCCGAACATTCCGCGGCTCAATCCCCAACGCCTCCGTAGTATCTCGGATGGCATCGTCCCAGCGATCAAGGCCCAAATAGGCTTCGGCGCGGATGACCAAAGCGCGGGCGTTCCGATGGTCGAGTTTGAGGGCTTCACCGGCGTCTCGGGCAGCTTCTTTCCATTCACCGGCAGCGCGATGAGCCTCGGCTTGAGCCAGCAGCGTTTTTAAAGCTCCCAGGTCAATTTTGCTGACGGCAGTTTCATAATAGGGTTGGTACTTCTCAAAGCCAAGCGCATTTTCTTCTTTAGCCCAGGCCAGGAGTTCATCCAGCAACCCTTGATAATTGGCATATTCTAGCAAGCGGTGAGCAATCTCAGCTTTGCCCGTACTCTGGGCCAGATCGTTGTAAACCGCTTTGAAGTGAGGCGTATCGTGGGCAAAGTAGCGCAGGTCGTCTGGGCTGAAGCCTTCGGTCAAGAGGCGGCGGATATTTTTTAGGTTATGCTGTGCTGGCATCGGCTTTCCCTTGAAAATATTATAATTGGAGTCGAGGCTTTAGCCGAGAAGAAGGCTAATATCTCCTCGGCTGAAGCCTCGACTCCGAATTTATCATTGCTGGTGTGCAAACATCTTTAAGTAATATACCATTGAAAACCGACTTTTGCTAACCGCTAGTCGTGGACTCCCGCCGATTCGTACAGCAACGTACGGTGCGGGTCGCGCATCAACAGTTGGAGTACGGCGGCGGCAATTAACCCGCAGACGGCCGACACGGCAAAGGTGACCGGATAGCCAACGCTATCAGCCAGCCAGCCGCCGATGAGGGGAGCCAAAATGGTGCTGGGGGCCACCAGGGTATTGGCCAGGCCGATGTAGGCTGGCTTCTCGGCGGTGGTGCCGAATTCAAGCGTCAAGGGCAGGGGCGTTGTCCAGGAGGCGATGTTGGCCACCCCGGCCAGCGCAAAGACCAGATAAAACCAATTGACGTCCTGGGCCAGCCAGGCCAGCAAGGCTGCTGCCGCCGCCGCGTATGCACCCACGCCCATCACCAGGCGGTGGCCCAGGCGATCCCCCAGCCAGCCCAGCAGCGGATTGGCCGCAATTTGGGTGCCCATAAAAACGCCGGTCATCAGCCCGGCCACGGCCTCGCTCATATTGTGGTCGCGCACGGCATAAACTGCATAAAAGCCGGAGGCCATCACGGCCAGTTGCAGCAAGCTCCGGGCCACCAAAAACCAGCGAAAGTTGGCATCGCGGGCGAGAATCCCGCCAAATTGATGCCAGAAAGGGCTGCGTTGCGCCGTGATGTGGGCGGGCGGATTCTCGGCTTCGCGGGTGAGGGCCAGAAAGAAAAAGGAAAGCATCATGGCAGCTCCGGCCACGATAAAACACAAGGTAAAATTCAAGGGCGACTCGTACCATTCCAGCAGCAGGCCGGCCAGCACCGCGCTCAGGCCGCCGCCGATGTTCACCGCCGCCGATTGGACGCCAAAGAAGGCGCCCCGTCCCGCCGCCGGGATGATTTTGCCGATCATACTTTGCCAGGCGGTGGCCGTAAAACCGCCGCCCAAACCCTGCCAGGTCAGCAGGATAAAGGTCAGCGTTAGCGCCAGCTTGACCTCCAGCGCCGGCAAAAACCAGGCCACCAGAGCCAGGCCAAAAAAGGGCAGCCGCTCGTGGATGGTCATCCACAGCACCATGGGTTTGTAGCGGCTGAGGCGGGTCACTTTGTCAACGGTCAAAAGCTGCGGCAACTGCCAGCCGATGACGTGGATAGCCGAGGCCAGGCCAATCAGCACGGCGGAGTCGGTCATGCTGCTGACAAAGAGCGGCACGATAGTGACAAACGAGGCAAAGCCCAGGGCTGATCCCAAAAAGCCACCGTCGAGCACGTTGACCAGGAAATTGAAACGATAGTTTGGGTCTTGTTTATGGTTTATCAAGTTAGGGTGTTCCAGAACAATTAATTCATATCCATCTGTCAACGAATTTTCAACGAATAAACGAATAAGCTGACCATTCGTTTATTCGTTTTTCCATTCGTTGACAGAATTTCACCGGCCATTACAAAAGTGAGTTCTTTATCAAAAAACAGCAAAATAGTGTTCAAAGAAGCGCTGGCTGTCTACCGTCAGGGCGACTTCGTGCCGGCCGCCGGAACTCCGGGGCTGCCAGTGGGTTTGAACCTGGAGCGCCTCGTTGACGATTTCGATAGTCACGTTTCCCCGTTCAAAGCCACAGATGCGCTCATCAAAAATGGTAGCGGCGGCCAGCGGGTCGTGAAAGGTGATGATGTCCCTTTCGTTGAACCAGACCTCGGCAAAGTCCAGGACGGGCCGCAGCAGAGGGGCTTGAAATTTTTGCCGCACCTGGGGGGCGCCCATCGTTACCTGACTGGTGACATCCAGGCCGATGGAGCGGTGAATTTTAACCGGCGTGTTGTAGACAATGGCGGTGGCGTGCGGGTCGAGCAGGGCGTTCCATTCGGTGGGGCCAAAGCCGGTATCCCGGTCGGTAAAGACGCCGCACATGAGGATCAAGCCTTTCAGTAAAGCGGGAATGTCGGGGTCGGTTTTGAACAACAGGGCAATGTTGGTCAGCGGGCCGATGGCCAGCAAGGTGATTTCGCCGGGGTGGGCATGGATGGTGTGGCGCAAAAACTCGATGGCTTGACCCCGCGGAAATGAGGCGTCATGCTCCCAGCGGGAGAGAGCCACCGCTTGTTGAGCATGGGTTTGTTTTTGAGCCACCAGCAGCGGGTCTTCAACGCCGGGAAAAATCGGGATGGCTTTGCCGGCAATTTTACACTGGGCGCTGGCTATCATGGCCCGTTTCTCCGCTTCGCCGGAGACGGTGGTGATGCCCAATAGCTCACAATCGGGCCGGGCCAGCAAATAGGCCAGGCACACCGCGTCGTCAATATCGCTGCCGATGTCGGTATCAAGAATGATTTTGGTCGTCACTTTTTAGACTCCTTTGTCGGTGATTAAAAATGTAACTGCACAGGTTCAGGTGACTGGCGCTTAGTTAACAAAGATCTGGACGGTTTTGAGAAGAAAAGTGCCAGTCACCTGAGCAGTAACAAAATATCCCAAATTAATTTGGGATATTTTTGGTATATAGGATGATTGGCTTGGGTTATCCCTAATATTTGGGATAATTCTCAACTGTTCTCATCGCCCAGCAGCCCCAACTGCGAGTGGTCGCCCAAAGTGAATTTGTAGGCCCGCGGCCGGATAGGCGAGCGATGGACGACCACGTGGCGGCCAATCAGGCTGTCTTCGATGCGGCGGTTGATGTTGCGAATCTGGCTGTGCTCCAGCACGATGGAGCGGGAGATTTCGGCGTTTTCAATCAGGCAGTGGTGGTAGATGCTGGTGAAGGGGCCGATGTAGGCGTTGACCACGCGGGTATCTTTGCCGATGATGGCCGGGCCGCGCACCACGCTGTTGATGATTTCTGCCCCTTGCTCCAGCGTAACCCGGCTATCTACCTCGCTGTCGCGGTCAATATAGCCGTCAACTTTGGGCGTCAACTCTTCCAGCACCAGGCTGTTGGCTTCCAGCATATCGTGGGGCTTGCCGGTGTCAATCCACCAGCCTTTGTGAATATAGGGATGGACTTTGTACTGACGGTCCACCAACCACTGGATAGCATCGGTAATTTCTAACTCGCCGCGCCAGCTTGGGTTGATGGCTTTGACCGCCTCAAAAATGTGCTGGTCAAACATATAAATGCCGACCAGGGCCAGGTTGCTAGGCGGCTCTTTGGGTTTCTCGATGAGCTTGACAATCTCGCCCCGGTCGCCCAGTTGGGCCACGCCGTATTGCTGGGGTTGGTCAACGGCGGTCAGCACAATTTGCGAGTTGTAGTCGCTGTTGGCAAATTGGGCAATGAGCGGGCTAATGCCCCCCTGGATGACGTTGTCGCCCAAAAACATCACAAAACGATCTGTACCCAGGAAGTCCTCCGAAATTTTGACGGCGTGAGCCAATCCCAGGGGCGCATCCTGGGGAATAAAGGTGATGTTAACTTCCCACTGCTTGCCCGGCCCCACCGCCTTTTTGATTTCCTCCGCCGTGTCACCCACGACGATGCCAATATCACGGATACCGGCGGCGCGGATAGCCTCGATGACCCGGAAGAGGACGGGCTTATTGGCGACCGGGATAAGCTGCTTGGCGCTGGTATAAGTAAGGGGATACAGGCGCGTGCCTTTACCGCCGCTGAGAATTAAGCCTTTCATAGCTGAACCTCCTTTGAACTGTGTCAGGTGTCAGGTACATCTGCTACTTGCTACCTTGATACTTTGTTACCCCTGCTACTCTGCTACCTGCTACGTGTATTGAACCGTTGGGGCCGCCACAGGCATAGCCTCATCATTGACAATGGCGAGCGGCCGGGTTTTGACCATCATTTCCGCTTCGGTGGGGCCGACAATGCGAGCGGCGGCCAGGCGAGCGGCGGCCAGGGTGGGGGTGCGGTGGTAGGAGTGGTGGGCATCAGACGCGATGATGTGAACCATGCCGTTGCGGAGCATCGTTTCGGCCACCTGTTTGGCGCGCCAATCATTGTTGCCGGTTAAACTGGTGGCCGTAATTTGGGTTAAGCCGCCCCGCTCCAAAAATGGCTCAATCAAGGCCAGGTTATCCTGGATGGGCCGGATGCGCTCCGGGTGGGCCATTACCGGGAGATACCCCCGGTCGAACAACTCAAAGAGCATGGCATCGGTCTGTTTATCATAATGGCTAAAGAGCGGCTCGGCCAGCACGTAGCGGCTCTGGCCCAACGGGCCGGCCAACCCTTTGGCCCAATCTTCCAGCATATCATCGTAGAAGCGAACTTCGTGGCCGGGGATAATTTTTAAGGGGATGTTGGCCCGATCCAATTCTGCCTGTAAGCGGGCGACTCGCTCCGCCACTTCCTGGCGCGGGAGGGTTGTGTAATCCCGGTGATGCGGGGTAGCAAAAAGATGGGTCAGGCCGTCGGCGACGGCCTGACGGGCCATGGCCAGGCTCTCGGCCAGGTCTCTGGCCCCATCGTCTACGCCAGGGAGGATGTGGGTGTGAATATCAATCATGATCTGGATGTCTTTCTTTTACATAAAAAATGGGGACGAGAGCGCCCCCACAAATTTTGGCAAAGCGGTTAAGCTGGTGGGTAGTTGGATGTAACCTCAGTTATTTTCCAGTAATTTTACCAGTTGAGCTTCCAAACGGTCAACTCGACTTTCTAATTTTAGCAGTTCCTCTTTGGTGAGAAGATTTTGATGTTCTTGCT